>JBCCOX010000645.1:0-3098 GCA_039025155.1 Deinococcota bacterium
CCGGCGGTGCCAGCGAAGGGTCGGTGAGCGTGGGAATGTGCAAATACTGCGAAAAATCTTTGGCTAAAATTTTGCGGTCAAAAATATCCGTTAGCAGTTCCTCGTAACGCGGCCCTAAAATAATGTTGTGGTGTTGCAAATCAAGGTCTAAATTTTCGGCATTAAACCCAAAATAAATGACCATAAGCGACATGCTCTGCTTGCGGGCTTTGACCAGCGCATCGCGGTTAATGCGGCGGTGCTTTTTATCAACTAGATTGAGGTAGGTACTCGCATAATCCCCATTGGACACAACGAGGTCAGCGTTTAAGGTTTCACCGCTGGCGAGGGTGACGCCCGTTGCAACACGTTGCCCATTCTGTTTGACGACATTAATTTGCTCAACCTCAGCATTAACTCGCAAGGTTCCACCGAGTTCTTCATACTTTTTGATAAAGGCATTTACCAGTGCGCCTGTGCCGCCTTTGGCAAAGTGGATGCCCCAAGTTTTTTCCACAAAGTGAATCATGGCGTAAATGGCAGGGACTTTTTGCGGGTTGCCACCAACCAGTAAAGGTTCAAAGCTGAATACTTGACGCATTTTGTCGCTTTTGAAGTATTTTTTAATAAACGAAAACAGTGGACGAATGGCATCTAGCTTGAGGAGGTCGCCAGTCACGCTTAACATGGACTGGACGTTGCCGAAATAGGTGTAACCTAGCTCGAGAAAGCCCCTATCAAAAATTGCCTTCGCCGCCTCGTGAAAACGCTCGTAGCCTTCTAAATCTTCTGGAGCTAGCTCGGCGATTTGCTCACGGGTGTGCTCGGGGTCGCCGTCATAGTCAAAGTACGTACCATCATCAAAGTAAATACGGTAGAACGGCAAAATCGGCATGATCTCAACATAGTCAGACGTGCGCGGCCCGCCACTAATGCCTGTTTTAATACGCTTATCTTCACCGAGAATCTCAGCTGGAAAGTCAGGTTCACCTAGCCGCGCGTGGTCGCGCTCTACCGCAAAAAGTTCTTCAATAAAGTGCGGCACGGTGAGCACGGTCGGTCCCATGTCAAAGGTAAAGCCGTCGGCCCGGCGCACGTAAGCCCGTCCGCCAGGCGCATCTAGTTTTTCAAGAATGGTGGTGTTAAAGCCAAGGCTTTGCAAACGAATGGCGCAAGCAATCCCGCCAATGCCCGAACCGATGATAAGTGCATTTTTGCGTTCCATTACTAGCTATTATGACCAGACAAACGTTGTGAGGTTTGTACGCCGTCTATCGTTTGGGGGTTGATGAATATGGGATTAGTATTGAACCCGATTAAAAGTGATCTCGTGGGTCAGTATAAATTGCTATGATTCCAGATTTATAAGTCGATGATTTATCAAGACACTAAAATTTCGTGGCAAGTCAGATGATAGCCTACTCGTGAAAAATTACTGGGAGGGATTTCATGAAACGCATCGTTATTGCAATAGCTATTTTTACCTCAGGTATTTTGCTGGCTTCATGTGCTCCACAAGTGGCAGTAAGTCAAGGTCAAATAGTAGTAGGTACAGGTGACTACTCACAGATTGCGGGTACTTGGTTAGGCGTTGTAGACCAATACAATACTTCAACAGTGTACTCAGCTCAAATAAATTTCTTTTCAGCTCCCACTGAAAATGGTCAAGTGGCGACTAGCAATTACCCAGAGTTAGGTTGTGGAGGTATTCTTTATGCACGACCTGCCGAAGGAAATACTTACGTGACATTAGAAGAAATTACCTTTGGTGGAGGCTGTATCTCAGGGACAACTAAAAAGTTCACACCGACACTCACAGGTGAGCTTATCTATGAATACTTTAATACTCCCACTAGTGCTAGGGGAGGTGATGCTGTATTAGTGAAGCAGTAGATGGGCTGAGCTCGAGTCGCAAAATTGACATGTAAGTAATGACGCTTTACAGTCATAATACAAATCGCCATTCGGCGCGACGCCCTCACAGCTTTTGTGGGGGCGGTAGTGTTTAACTACTAAAAAAACCCCATTAGCTTTTGATAAGGCTAATGGGGTCGCTTGTTACTGAAAGTTATAAAGTCAAACTGGACTTAAACTTAGGGAAGTGCTGTACAAACAACTCCATCCCCATTGCGGTCAAGTTGGTGAATGTCGTTATTTGTGCCACCGGCAGCCTCAAAAAAGGCTTGTGCTTCAGCTTGGCTGGTGAAGTCGCTACAGTTGCGGTCGGGTCCAAGCGGGTTGTAGCGGAACGTAGCGACATCAGCAGAGATAACTTGGGTGGGCGCTTGTACTTGTTGGGGTTGTGTGAAAAATGGGTTGGCGCGTTGCGACGTACGGCTAGCATTTGCTGCTGCCATAAGCGTAGGTGAGGTTTGTAGGTTAGAGGTAACAACCCCATTTGCGAGTGCTACGCTGAGGGTTTCATCACCGCTAACTTGTACACTACCTTCAACAGGTCTAAACATATTTTGCCCGTCGGTCACGGTGTAGCTAACTAGGCTACCCACTGGTATGGTGAGGCTGAGTGGGGTTGTGCCAGCAGGGTTGCCATCCACAAACACCATCGCGCCACTGGGGTTACTTACAAAGCTGATCATGGCGTTGCCTAGCGCACCGGGCATGTTCATGATTGGTGCAGGTTGCATCAGCTGACCTTGTATCATCTGCGTTTGCCCCATCTGACCCTGCATCATCTGGTCTGTGAATGCTGTGCCCATATGGCTGAAGAGGTCTATGCGTTCTTGCGGGGTGGTGGCTTGACCAAAGCCGGGAGTCATGGGTGCGTTTAAGAAAGCACCTGAGCCAGCGGGCAAGTTAGAGATGCTCATTTGGTTGAGTAAGCCTTGCACATTGGCGAGGTTCTGGTTGTAAGTGCTGCCCCGATCAAACTGTGCGCCTGCTTGGGCAAGGTCAATGGTGCCATCTGGATTCATCATAGATGCACTTGGGGCTGGCACAGCAGCATAATCTGCTTGAGCCGTTTGCAAACGCGCCACAATGTCTTGGGTATTGGTGCGTGTTTCATCCAGCGATGGAATGCGGCGGTCGGGATTTACGCCTTGACTTTGGGCAAACTCGCGGATGTCAAATTCACCTGCGGGGGCTACGTCGGCATCTGA
>JBCCOX010000646.1:0-3088 GCA_039025155.1 Deinococcota bacterium
CCTCGACCAAGTTGCACCAAACCACCCAGTGTTTATCTACTCGCAGGACTTTCACAGTTGTTGGGTGAACTCGAGGGCACTGGAAACAGCCCACATTCACGCTGGCACGCCCGACCCACCACAAGGCAAAATTGTTCGGGGTGATGATGGCGAGCCGAGCGGAACCCTGTTGGAACTGGCTGCCAACCTCGTCACCGACATCATCCCCAAACCTTCAGATAAGGCAATGGACGAAGCTCTCGAGGCTGCCGCTCAGGATTTAGCTGGCTATGGCGTCACCACAGTGCACACGATGGGATACGAACCCCAAAGTTACTGGCAGCACATTGCTAAAACTGCCAGTCAAGATAGTTATGGGTTGCGCGTCTGGAGTTGTATTCCCCACAAACACACGGAGGCTGCGCTCGAGCTAGGTCTATCCACTAGTCAATGTGGCAGCCGCTTTCAGGTAGGCGGTACTAAGTTTTTTGCTGACGGCGCGCTAGGTAGTTTAACTGCATGGATGCTCGAGCCTTATCAAAACAGTAATAATTATGGCATTCAAGTTGATGACCCAGAGGTTCTAGCCGAACGCTTCCCGTTAGTGATTGAAGCTGGCCTCACACCCGTGGTGCACGCTATTGGGGATGCTGCAAACCGGGCTGTGTTGGATGCGCTCGAGGCCACCCGTCCCCTCTGGCAAGCCAAAGGCATGCGCCCCCGCATTGAACACGCCCAACACCTCCACGCTGATGACATCCCCCGCTTTGCTCAGCTTGGCGTTATCGCCTCGGTACAGCCTTACCACTTGGTGATTGATGCCCCCAACGCCCGAAAAACCATCCCCAACAGGTTGGCAGGTACGTACGCCTTCGGCAGCCTCGCCAAACATGGTGCTCACTTGGCGCTCGGCTCAGACACACCTGTGGCCGTGCCCGGTGTGCTTAAAGCCATTCGTGCTGCTGTCACCCGAATTGATGCAGATGGTTTGGTCTTTCAGGAAAATGAAACGCTAGATGTCGCCACTACTTTACGCGGTTACACCAAAGACGCCGCTTATGCCATTCATGCTGAGCACCGTTCAGGGCAACTTAAACCGGGTTTTGATGCCGATGTAGTTGTACTTTCCCACAACCCGCTAGATGGCGATTTGGATGCGCTCGAGGTTCACGGAACTATGCTGGCTGGAATGTGGACGAAGGTGCTCGAGTAGTCGGTATAAGTGACCTAGTAGCTCACCATCGGTGCGCGTCCAACCCACGTGTCATCCTCTAGTTGCATGAGCATAAAATGCGCCACATCTGCCCTAGCAATCTGTGTGCCGGAGTCTTTACTCACTAACCCAATGTAGTAGTTGCCTTTGGGATCGCCCTCTGTCAACCTTGGGCCACGCACAAGGATATAGTCAAGGTTGCTTTGACGTAGTACCTCAGCATGATTTTTAGCGTCTGCAAGGACATCTTTTGCAAAGATTGACATCAAAAATCCAAAAATATGGTCAGCAACTTTAGGCTGATCGTCTGGCACACTTACAGCCGCTCCGGTGAGGCTAATGATGCGAGTGATCTCGTATTCTTTCATGGCGCTAACCATGTGCTTGGTAGCAACAGTCTGCATGTCTCTAGATGAGTTTTTGCCGTGACCCAACGTACTCAAAACCACATCACAACCGTCGATCGTTTTGGCAACGTCAGCCGCGTTCATAGCGTCACCTTGGATGATCTCGAGCCCAGTTGGGGTACCTACGGCATCTTTGAGTTTGTCGAGACTGCGTACTAGGGCTTGAATGGTATGACCTTGCTCGAGGGCTTGTTTAACAAGGGGCACGCCCGTGCGCCCACTGGCTCCAAAGATTGCAAGCTTCATACGTGGTCAACCTCACTTGCCACAAACGGCACTGTCAGCAATGCTGCTATCAGTAACGACGATGTTTCACTACAGCTAAGTGTTTTCATAACAGATCTCCTAAGATGGTTTGGCGGTAACAATCTTAGTTCATCCTAGACGCAAAAATTCAATTTGTAAAGTAGTTACTAAAAAGTGATCTAGTTTCAGTTTATAAAGCTATATGCTAGTATCATCTTTGTGAGCGTCATTAAACCAACGTCAACAAAATCACCACAAGCGGACAGCAAGCAACATCGCACATCTTCTTATGATGCGCGTGTTCAAACCGATGTGCGTTGCACTGTGGAAAGGGCTGCTGGAGTCATCTCTGGCAAGTGGACAACGTTAATTTTGCGAGACTTGTTATCGGGCACTAAACGCTTTGGTGAGTTGCGTCATTCGCTGGCTGGCATTAGCCCCAAAACCCTCACCGACAGGTTACGTGAACTTGAAGACCAAGGCGTTGTGGTGCGTACTATTTACCCTGAAGTACCTCCACGGGTGGAGTATAGCCTTACCGATAAAGGGCAGGCGCTAGGCGCAGTTATTCAGGCAATGGCGCAGTGGGGCGAACGCTGGACGTAGACACCTTGTTCATTATTTTGCCAAGTGAGGTTAGTCAAGCAGTCAGATAATCTCAAAATTGATGATGATTTTTAGAGAAAGTGATGAACCTGCTCGAGGTGCGTGGCATCATACTTGCCAAAGCACAACCAAAAGCACTCACTAAAATCCTCTCCCCCTTATCCCTTTGCAAACAAAGGATTATACTAACCACCATGACCATAACAATGAATCCTCAAACGCCCACCAACATAGGTGATGGCACCGTAGATATGGACGCACTTTTTGCCCGCGCTAGACAAGCTAGCCGCAAACTTGCCAGAGCTGACCGCAACGCCGCCTTACTCGCTATTGCCGACGCCCTCCCCAAACACCAAGCTGAGATTCTCACCGCCAACGCTAAGGATGTTGCTGCTGAAACCGCCAAGGGTACATCCGAAGCTTTAATTGATAGATTGACCCTGAGTCCAGAGCGAATTGAGGGAATTGCGACTGCCGTTAAGCAACTGGCAGCGCTACCAGACCCACTGCATAAGGTGATGGACGGGATGACGCTCGAGAACGGTCTGCGCGTGCGAAAAGTTACCGTACCCTTTGGAGTCATCGGCATGATTTACGAGTCACGCCCCAACGTCACGGTGGACGCCGCCACCCTCGC
>JBCCOX010000647.1:0-3087 GCA_039025155.1 Deinococcota bacterium
GCCTCTGGCTGATAATAATCATAGTAAGAGATAAAAAACTCAACGGCTGCACTCGGAAAAAACTCCCGAAACTCGGCAGCTAGTTGCGCGGTAAGCACTTTGTTGGGTGCCAAAATGAGCGCGGGGCGTTGCAACTTTTCGATGACTTTGGCCATCGTGTAGGTTTTACCTGTACCGGTTGCACCGAGAAGCGTCTGAAAGCGTAGACCGTCGTTAATACCCTCAACGAGGCCCTCGATAGCTTGAGGTTGATCACCTTTAGGTTCAAATGGGGATTCCACCGTGAGCGGCATAAGCTTAAGTGTACGCTTCTGTTGAGTTGTGTAAAGTTGCGTACCTTAAAATTAAAGGTTTTTTGGGGTGGTAGACTAGAAGGTTAGCTCGAGGATCTTAGAAGAGCCCCTAAGCCTCTCAGCCAACAGCCAACACGCCTGCGTAAACATCTGTCAGCATCAAACTCATCTGGGGACATTTCAAAGCTATCTCTCCATCATAGTGATGACTCAGTTGCCACTGGTTAGCAGCATCTCGCTGAAAGTGTTCAATCCAAGGTTTATCTTGATGAACGAGTAAATAGTGCTGCAAGCTGGACATCTGTTTGTAGGCTGCCCATTTCTCGAGCTTGTCACGTGCTTCGGTAGCTGGTGACAGCACTTCAACAATGAGGCAGGCTGAGCTAATCACGTGGCTGTCAGCAGGTGGTTCACAGCTAACCATGAGGTCTGGGTAGTAAAAACTGTCTGGCGTTGGGTGCAGCTTAACGCTCTCAAAATAAATCTCGCAGGGTTCGTGAGTTGCCGTTAAGAGCTGTTGATAAAGCCTTCCTACGATGCGGTTGTGGCGTATGCTGCTGCCGGGTAGGGCGTAAATAACACCACCAACATAATCATGCTTAGCCTCGCTAGTTTTTTCCTGCTCGAGGTAGTCGGCAACACTCATGAGTACCTGCGGGCTGACCATGCTATCCATAGCTCAAGTATAGCGGCTCGAGCCACTCAAATAATAAATGAGCTGAGGCTCGAGCCGCATCAATGTTCTAAGGCTTACGACAAATAGTCATACGCTGGAATCGTCAAAAACTCCGTAAACGCATCCGCCCGAATGAGCTTATCCATGGCTTCAGTGGCGTCTTGATAGTGCATCTTGTCAATACCGCCAAGCTTCTCCAACTCTTCTTGTTTAATCTGCTCGTACAATTCCGACGTGACTGTGCGACCATCGTCCAGCTTGGCCTGACCGTGTAACCACTGCCACAACTGGGCGCGGCTAATCTCAGCGGTGGCGGCGTCTTCCATCAGGTTGTTGATGGCGGCCGCTCCGTTGCCCATCAGCCATGCGTTCACATATTGAATGCCCACGCTGATGTTCAGTCTGAGACCGTCTTCAGTGATGCTACCGCCTGCAATATCTGTGTTGATGAGGTCACGTGCGGTCACAGCAACATCTTCACGCAAGCGGTCTTTTTGGTTGGGTTTGTCCCCCAGTTGGGCATTAAAAACCTCTTTCACCGTGGCAACGAGGTCAGGATGCGCGACCCAACTGCCGTCGTAGCCGTCTTTAGCTTCGCGTTCTTTATCTGCTTTAACGTTAGCAAGGGCGTTTTCGGTGACTTCTGGGTCGCGGCGGTTGGGAATAAACGCAGACATGCCGCCGATAGCGTGTGCGCCGCGTTTGTGGCAAGTACGCACGAGTAACTCACTGTAAGCACGCATAAACGGCACGGTCATAGTGATCTGTCCACGGTCAGGGAGTGGCGCGCTGGTTTTGCTGAATTTTTTGATGGCACTAAAGATATAATCCCAGCGCCCGGCGTTGAGGCCTGCTGCGTGATCGCGCAATTCATAGAGGATTTCTTCCATCTCAAAGGATGCCAGAATTGTCTCGATGAGTACTGTGACGCGGACACTACCCTGCGGAATGCCGAGGGCGTCTTGGCTGAACACAAAAACATCATTCCAGAGGCGGGCTTCAAGGTGACTCTCGAGCTTCGGCAAGTAAAAGTACGGTCCTGTGCCCCTTGCTAGTCGTTCGGCTGCGTTGTGAAACATGTACATGCCAAAGTCAAACAAGCTAGCAGACAGCGGCTCGCCATCTACCAAAATGTGCTTTTCCACCAAGTGCCAACCGCGCGGGCGCACAAGTAGGGTGGCAAGCTCATCACCTAATTCGTAGGTTTTGCCTTTGGCGTCGTCTACAAAGCGAATTTCTTCGCGCACAGCATCGCGTAAATTAATCTGTCCTTGCACCACGTTAAACCACGTGGGGGACAGGGCATCTTCACAGTCAGCCATGAACACTTTAGCACCAGAATTAAGCGCGTTAATCATCATTTTGCGTTCAGTTGGCCCAGTGATTTCCACGCGCCTGTCTTGTAGATCATCTGGGGTGGGGGCAACCTGCCAGTCACCAGAACGAATGCTGGCTGTCTCCGCTAAAAAGTCTGGCGTGTTGCCAGCATCAAACTCAGCTTGGCGGGTGGCACGTTTAGCAAGTAAGTCTTTGCGGGTTGCGTTAAACTTACGTTGCAAACTGGCGACAAATTCGAGCGCATCCTCAGTCAAAATCTCTTCAAAACCGGGCTGTATCTCACCTAAAATCTCAACACCTTGGGGCATACGTCTCCTTTACAGTTGTTGCCTTGTGCAATCTTTACAAGATCATTTGAGAGTCGTGTCTAAACCGCACAATGGTATCACGTGGTTCGGGTGATTTTTGGAGTGATACACGCACAATGAAGGGTCTCGAGCTAGCCTGAGGGTGTGAGTAAGCGGTCGCGGTCTAAATCATCTAAACCTAAATCGTCTCAAACTAGACCTGCTCAAAACAAATCTACTCATTTCAAAACTCACAAACCAAAACGCAACAAACGATATTCGCAACAACGCCAATACACTCGAGCCAAGTCATCAAACCCTACCTGGACGCTCGAGGCGGAGGTCTTGCCCGGACTTGCAGACTTTGCCCTTCAGGAACTTAAAAACCTAGGTATCACAGCAACGCAAACAAGTGAGACTCAAGTACAGGTTGAAACTCAAGCGTCAATATTAGCTAATTTGATGCCCAAGTTAAAGATGGTGACAGCCTTAC
>JBCCOX010000648.1:0-3082 GCA_039025155.1 Deinococcota bacterium
GGTTAGGCGCATCCCCCATAGGGTGAAAGACTTTAGTCGCAATCACCACTTCATCGCGGCGAGCAAAATCGTTTAGCGCACGCCCGACAATTTCTTCGCTCACACCCATTGAATACATATCTGCAGTATCAAAGAAGTTGATGCCACGCTCGAGCGCAACCTTTATAAACGGGCGGCTAGCTTCTTCTTCCAAAACCCAATCGCGCCATGCTTTGCTGCCGTAGCTCATGGTTCCTAAGCAAATCCGCGAAACTTTCAGGCCAGTTTGTCCTAAATTAGTATAATCCATCAGCTTCCTTACTCGCTAAGACTAAAACTCACACGGTCACCAACCTCAATCCCGCGTGTTGCAAAGTAACCTTGGTTGACCTCGAGCGCGTAACGGTACGGTGCAGTAGGTAAATAGGCAGCCGCTTCTTGTGAGCACTCAGTTTGCGTTCTGCCTGCACACGGCTGCATATCCCGAAGGGTCACAATGATGCCGCCCGCGTCAATGTAGGCAATGCTGAGCGGCAAAAAGGTGTTGTACATCCAAAACCCGCCCGTGCGGTCGCCTTCAAAGACAAAGATCATGCCAGAGTCTTCCGGCATACTGGTGCGAAACATGAGCCCGCGTTGGCGTTCAGCAGAGGTGCTAGCAACCTCGAGCAACAACTCATAATCACCCTCATCCGTCGTAATTTGCCCGCTTCCCACGGGAAAGTCAATCGCTGGCACGCCCGGCGGTAAGGCAATCGTAGAGCCATTGGGCGTGGTTGGGGTAGAAGGTGCGCCATCATCATCGTCGCTATCATCATTACCGTCATCGTCGTTATCTTCAGGTGGTGTATCTGGGTTGTCAACAGGTTGTTCTACAGGTGTTTCATCACTGTCATCGTTGGTTGTATTTTGACCTTGGCAAGCAGTTGTGCCAAGCAGGACAAGTAACAGCATCAAAACACGCAAGGGTTTGGTAAGTGCAGTCATCATAGCTCTAGCTTAGCGCAGATACGCGGGTAGAGGGCGTCATAAAGCTTGTCTGAAAGTTCATCTTCAGTTTGATTAGCGTCAAAAATAAGCCAAGATGGATTATTTTTTGCTTGCGTTAAAAAGCCTTGCCGAACCTGTTTGTGAAAGCTTAGGTCAGCTTGTTCAAGTCTGTCTAGCTGGCCACGTTTGGCAATCCGCGATAGCCCTAGTTCCACATCAATATCCAAAAGCACTGTAATGTCGGGCATGTGCTTACTAATGTCTGTGGTGAGGTCAGTAATAAAGCTTAACGGCACGCCGCGGCCGTAGCCCTGATAGGCAATAGACGCACCTGCAAAACGGTCACTAATGACGACCTTGTTTGCCTCGAGCGCCGGGGTAATCAGCTCATGCACGTGTTCAGCGCGGCTAGCGCTGTACAGCAAAAATTCAGTCAGTGGCGTCATGGTGAGTTGCGGGTCTAAAATAACCTCACGAATGGCGTTGCCAGCAGGTGTACCGCCCGGTTCGCGGGACACAATGGGGGCTATGCCAGCAGCTTTTAGCCGCCTTGTAAGATGCTGAATCTGTGTGCTTTTGCCTGCACCTTCTGGCCCTTCAAAGGCAATAAAACAACCTGCCATTTAGCTAAAGCCCAGTCGGCAGCAAAATAAACTGACAATCCAAACCAAACTCAGCTTCAATTTTTTCGGAAAGCAACTTTACGCCGATGGTTTCAGTCATGTAGTGACCGGCGTACATCGCGTTCATGTTGCGCTCAAAGGCGTCATAAAACACGTCGTGCTTGGGTTCACCGGTTAAAAACAGGTCGAGGCCGTACTCGCTCGCTAGCACCAAATCGCGGGCCGCCGCACCAGAAATAATGCCCATGCTACTTATGTTGAGCTCACCGCCAGCATGAACGAGGACAGATTCACCCAGCATTTTTTCTAACATATCGGCAATTTCGCGCAAGGTGTAAGGGTTGGGAAATACCCCTTTAACGCCAACAGGTTTGCCTTTCCACGTGCCAAAATCGTCTAGGTCAGCGAGTCCCAAAAGCCGCGCTAGTCCCCAGTTATTACCAACCTCTTGGTGCGCGTCCAGCGGGATGTGGGCTGCATACAAGCTGATGTTATTTTCGAGTAGATAACGCACCCGCGCGCCGTGCATGCCGCGAATGGCCAACGGACTCCCCCAAAACAGCCCGTGATGCACAATGAGCATGTCTGCCCCAATTTGGGCAGCTTGCTCAAACGCACCCATGCAAGCATCCACGGCAACGGCCACTTTGTGCACAGCGGCAGTGCCTTCAACTTGTAAGCCGTTTAAAGAGATGTCGTCGTAGGCGTGAATGTTGAGGTAGTCATCTAGCCACGTGACAAGCTTACTAAGTTCCATTATTGCGGATAGCTTACGTCGTCGAGGGGGTGAACGGGTCGCTCGAGCCTGTTGTAATTAAAACTCGTCAAGTCCATCGTGGCAATGCCGGGTGAATCTACCGAGATAATTTTAGCTGCTAACGGTTCAAAGCCCGCTCGAAAGTGTTGGCTGGATTTAAGTGCCACAATCTTGTACGCGCGCACGTCAATGCCGTGCAGCAAAAAGAACTGCTCGTCTAACATTTGCCCTTTAAGGCTGCTAATGACAATGTCAAGCTTGCCAACCTGCACCCGTACACTTGTCCCAAGATCGCGCAAGCGCCCTTTACCCATAGGGCTAGACAGCACGCTGCGGCCGTCGGTGATAGTTTTTACGTAGGCCTCTACAGCAATACTTGAGCCATGATAACGGTCGGTTTTACCGCCTAAATTGAGGCGAACGGTACTCCCCACACCTGCACGTTTGGCTTTGGTCACACTGTCTGGGTCAGCTAAACTTGCAAAACAGGCAGGCATGTCTAAGTCGGCGGCTAGTAGCGCCCGCAGCAAGTAAGTGCCATCTCCCGGCGCGCCAATACCCGGATTATCCGAGGTTTCGTTCATCACGATAGGCATATCCGGTTCAGCCAGTGCTTGCTTAATACCCTCAGCAGGTGATGGATAATCGGCTTTAAAGCGTTCGCGCATGTCCCAAACTTTTTGGGCAATATCTTGCCCAGCAGATTCGGCAAGCTTAGCGTTGCCGTTTGTCA
>JBCCOX010000649.1:0-3082 GCA_039025155.1 Deinococcota bacterium
GCCCTTGAACAAGCTAGTGACCTCACAGGTTTGCGGGTTGGCGTTGTGACCGAGCTTTTAGGTGAGGGTAACAGCGCAGGCGTCCAAGCTGGTTTGCAGTCCATGATGACCCGCTTAGAAGAGCTTGGCGCGTCTATTTGTGAAGTATCTTTGCCACATAGTCGCTACGGTATCGCTGCTTATTACTTAGTTGCACCAGCCGAAGCTAGCAGCAACCTTGCTCGCTACGACGGCATGGTCTACAGCCGCCGCGACGGTGACAATAACCCTGACAATAACGGCCGGGGCCAATCCGATGTGATGATGCGCTCACGTGGTGCAGGCTTTGGCGAAGAAGTGCGCCGCCGCATCCTCATTGGTAGTTACGCGCTGTCGGCTGGCTATTACGATGCCTACTACGGCAAAGCCCTCAAAGTGCGCCGCCTCATTGCAGATGATTTTAATAAAGCTTTTGAACAGGTAGATGTCATTGCTACGCCCACCGCAACCTCGGTTGCGTATCCGGTGGGGGCCAAACAAGATGACCCTCTGAGCGTGTACCTAGACGACATTGACACGGTGCTAGCTAACCTCGCAGGCATTGGGGCAATTTCTATTCCGGCGGGTCTGGCAGAAGACGGGCTACCTTGTGGGGTGCAGTTTCACGCGCCAATTTTGGAGGATAGCCGTTTACTGCGCTTAAGTTATGCGCTCGAGCAACACACCCCCGACACCTTTGCACCATTAGCACCTAACTACCGCTAGCTAACTCATACGCTTCTTACTAAGCTGGGACGCTCATGCAACGTGCCAGCTTTTACATTGAAAGCATGAGGAGACACTCTGTAAGGAACTACTATGCCTGATTTTGTCGCTGTCATTATGGCTGGGGGCACGGGTCAACGCTTTTGGCCCCTGTCAACTGCCGATTACCCTAAACAATTTTTAGACCTTGAAAACACCGGACGCAGCATGATTCAAGCGACCTGCGATAGGCTCGAGCCAGTCACAGGCGGCCTTACAAACATTTTTGTCGTCACTGGCGAACGCTACGCCCCACTTGTGCGTGAACACTTACCCGAACTCCCTGCTACTAACCTCATCCTAGAACCGCAAGGCCGCGACACGGCTCCCGCTGTGGCCCTAGCCGCCCTTACCCTCAAAAAGCATTACGACAACCCCGTGATGGGCCTTTTTGCCTCTGACCACCGCGTGCAGCAAGTGGACGGCTTCCACAGCACCATTCGCGCAGGCATTGACCTCGCTCACGAAACGGATGGCATCATCACCTTAGGGATTGTGCCAACCTTTGCCTCAACGGGCTACGGCTACATTGAACGGGGCGGAAGTTTTGACTTTAGTCCGTCTACAAATAGTCAAGCTGATGCTTACCGGGTTGCGCGCTTTGTCGAAAAACCCAACAAGGTCATTGCCGAGCAGTACTTTAACTCCGGGCGCTACTACTGGAACTCCGGTAATTTTGTCTGCCACGTGGATGCTATTTTGACCGAGCTTGACCAATACGCACCAAAGATGATGCGCCCTTTACGCGCTGCAGTGAGTCGCGGCCGGGTAGATGAAGTCTTTCCAAACTTGGAAAAAATTAGTATTGACTACACGGTCATGGAAAAAACCAGCAACGCCTACGTGCTAGCTGCTGAGTTTGATTGGGATGATGTCGGTGATTGGGTGGCGCTCGAGCGACTCCTTGGCGGAGACGACAACATCAACACAGTTGTGGGCAAGCACATCGGCTTAGAAGCGTCTCACAACATTATTTACACAACTGACGAGCAGGATGTCGTGGTGATGTTGGGTGTGGACAATGTGGTGGTGGTCAAGCGTGGGAACACGGTGTTTATTGTCGCCAAAGACCGCGTGCAGGAGATTAAAAAGTTACTTAAAGATGAGCGGATTGGTGGGTTGCCGCTCGAGTAAGATGTACTCATAAAAAGTGCTTACTAAAAGTCAACATCATTTACAGCTTGCTTTCATCTCATTTGCGCACTTGAGAAGTTCATCGATATTGATTTTGAGGAACGCCATAGGTACATCAATTTTGGTATAAAACGAACTTGAGATGTCTCGGTACAACCAGTGTCTCAAGGAACGACTGTCATAATTTTGGGGGTGACATAATTCAATACGAAAATATCGATGTCTACTGCTCCTGCTTCCGATCCGATGTGTGCTCCAATATTCCTTAAACCTGCGAATGTCCTGCCATGCAATTCGTCCTGCACAAACAGGGCTGGCATTGTCGATAATTCCCTGCTGGTCAAAAATAAGTGCGGGTTCTTTACTACCCAATTCACGCCAACGAGTCAAGATAAACCGCATGGAGAATAGTATCAGTAATAACCCTGAAATGACGGCACCACGATGATAGCCATCAAGAAGAGGGTTAATGTCATAGCTAAACAATAAGATAACTGTCACGATTGAAGATAGTACACAAACCATGTAGGTTAACCACAGGTTTTTCTTGCTGTGAGCGACCTCATAACGGTTTGCTTTCCCTTTTACGCGGCTGTGACGTGTCTTTATATCGCTTATAAATTCGGAGAACTCATCTCTGTATATATTGAGAAAATTCGTTGTAATGCAAACTGTTTTATAAGATGCACGCTGAATATCGCCATAGATCCAACGGATAAAAGCGTTTTCGGTGTACCTTTGTGACTTACAAAGATGCAAGCGTAAAACCTGCTGTTCGTAACCACCTTTGTATACATCAAACCAGCAAATATCTTGCCAACTGATGTATCCTTTACTAACCCTACTAACATTGTTAATGATGCCTTGTTTGTCCAAAACAAGTGCGGGGAGATCACTACGTAGCTTGTGCCAAATGTATAAGCTAGAGCTAGCAAATTTGAACACGCCTAATAAAAGTAAGCCACTTAATGAGAGACGAAACCCCAAGCGGAATACTAAATTCATTGACATGAACATCCGTATAGCAACAAGCATCACGACAACTAAAAGTGGGTCTGTAATGATCCTAAACTGTAGATATTGATTATTGAACGCAATTTTTTCAATGTCTTTGGCATCTTTTTTGTGACTAAAAATATCTGGCAGTTTACGGGTTTCCATAAGC
>JBCCOX010000650.1:0-3071 GCA_039025155.1 Deinococcota bacterium
ACCCCACAGCAGATGCCTACCTTATCCACATGATGGTTCACGACGCCCATCACCGAGGTCAAATCTTGCTGGCGCTTAAAACATCTGGGCATACCCTGCCCGACGAAGGCTCATTTTGGATGCCTTGGAAGTAGTAGTAAGTATCATCTGGTCGGCGGCAACCTCAACTAAAAGATGCAATAACCACAAAATGCAATAACCAAAAGATACAGTGTCATAGACGCTAACTTCACAGCGATGACTGCAGGATGACTGTAGTAAGCTTAATTTAATTTGCTCTAGCACAACATCCCAAGGCAACTCTGTTTTACGAGGGGCTTGCAAGTATTATCTGTACACTTAAAAATAAGGCATGCGTCTCAACCTGCTTCTTGGCAGCATCCTCATCAGCACAGTGATCATCGCGGCAATTGTTAGCTTTTTTTGGTTACCTCATGACCCCAACGCGATGGACTTTACAGCCCAACTCTCCGCACCAACAGCCACCTATTTACTTGGCACCGACAACCTAGGCCGCGACCTGCTCAGCCGCTTACTGATTGGTGCACGCGGCACACTTTACGTTGGCCTTGTAGCGGTGGGACTAGCACTCACAGTCGGCTGCACGGTGGGCGCGCTGGCGGCGTTTGCAGGTGGTCTGGTTGATGAAGTCTTGATGCGCTTGGTAGACGTGCTATATGCATTTCCGGCACTACTTATGGCACTTTTACTAGCAGCCATCTACCGCCCTAATACGCTTACTGCCATGCTGGCGATTGGACTTGCTACCGTGCCAGTGTTTGCGCGGCTCATGCGGGCGTCTGTTTTGTCTATAAAGGCTCGAGACTTTGTGGAAGCTGGGCGCGCCTTGGGTGCAAAAAACTATCAACTGCTACTGCGGCACATTTTGCCGAGTACGTTTTCGCCCATTATTGTCCAAGCCAGCCTCAGTTTAGCCGTGGCTGTTCTAGCTGAAGCCGCGCTGAGTTTTTTGGGCTTGGGAACACCACCACGAACACCCAGTTGGGGCAATATGTTGCGGGAAGCGCAAAGTTTGCTGGCACTCAGCCCTTACCCGGCACTGGTTCCGGGACTGGCTATTGTAGGCACGGTACTTGGGTGGAGTTTATTAGGTGATGGTCTGCGTGATGCGCTAGATGTACAAAGCTAATGTCATCACACGAACACATCTCAACATGAACATGTCGCAGCGAAGTGTCAATGATGGTGCAAAAAACGCCCCGTCCTAGGTTCAGACGAAGCGTCAATACAAACTTGCTTGGTATAACTAGCTTAGATGTAAACCTCTACACAAACAAGTTAGTGATGATGAAGTGCGTCACCGTAGAGTTCTTCACCGCGTTTCTCGAGCCCGCGCACAAAACTGTAAAGCGCGTACAAAATGCCTGTTAGACAAAGTAGTGCTGTCAGGGTATTTACAATCATTGCGGTTGGATAAATAATAAATTTGCCAGATAGCGCTTGCATAAGTTCAGCTAAGCCAGCAAAAGACAGAAAAAAGCCAGTAATAACTGTAGCTAAAAGCCCTTGTTGAACGCCGCTCGAGGGGTAATCACTATCCAACGCCGCACCACATACTGCAAGTAGTCCGCCTGTGACAACAGGCGCTAATGCAACAAGGTGCGCTGTTCTTGAAAACAAATAGGCTAAACAGCCCAAAATAACCAACGCTAGCCCAATTAATATGAGCCAACTGCCATAAGGCATTTCTTTAAACATGCGGCGAAGATCGCCTAGGTTTTCCACAACCATGCCTCCTAAACAGCCCCTAGCATACTAAAGTTATCCGGGACTTACAACCGCTGTAAGCCAGCCCTGAGCCAGAGGTATCATCTTTAGATGACCCTAGATTACCCTTGTCACAGACAAGCTAGACAAAAGATAATCAGCGCGGAATAACCTCGAGCACCACCCGTAAATCTCGTTCATCAATGCAGACACTGGCATGTTGCTTGAGCACATCTTTGGCACAAAACGCCACCCGAGTATGGCTGTGTGCAAACATCGCCCGGTCGTTGGCACCATCACCCACGGCGACAGTTTGTGCAGGTGATACCCCTAAAAGCTGCTGCAAGCGCACGAGCATGTCACCTTTGGACTCTGTCGTCATCATTTCGCCGCCGACTTTGCCTGTGAGCTGGCCGTCTTTGTGGTGTAAAAAGTTAGCAAAGTCAGCATCGCAACCAAGCTGCTGGGCGGCGTGCCTAGTTGCTTCCCGAAAACCGCCAGAGAAAATGACCACGGTGTAGCCTCGAGCCTTCAGCGTTTTAACTGTATCCAGCGCCCCCGGCATGAGCGGCAACCCTTGGCATATGTCTTGAACGCGGCTGTAAGCAAGACCTTTTAGCAACTTTGCACGCTCAGTAAGTGCCTCAAAAAAATCTAGTTCGCCTGCCATCGCTTGTTCGGTGATGTCACTTACTGCTTCAGCTTGCCCACATGCTGCTGCTAGGGTGTCAATCGTTTCGGCGTCTGCCAAGGTTGAGTCAAAATCAAAAACACAAAGTTTCACAAGCTTGCTCCTTTGAATAATGCTACATTAAGAGCAAGTTTATCTGCTCGTAGTACTTGGTCTCAACGTACTTGGTCTCAACATGTTTTGGCAATTGCTGGCTGCAACGATTAGCTTATACCCATTAGCCTACACCTCACTAGCCTAAACTTAACCCCAGTTGCGCGTGCAATTATCCCTACACTATGATGACCAAGCCTACACCCAGCAGGTTAGATATGAGCTTGAAGGTGACGTACGTCATCATCACAGCATGATGGAAGCGCAATCCACAAGCTCAATCATTGGCTCGAGGTTGTAACATTAGCGTTCTCACTGGCTAGGCTTTGACAATTGGCATAGGTGACAGTAGGTCTGTGTGATGCTTCACTCAGCAGCCAACGCCAACATCTCCACAAAGCCTTAAACACGATTACTTTACACACAGCCCACCGCGTTTTTTGCTAAAGTTTGGGTAGAGGTATTTTATGGCAATAGTACGTAATTTAACACTCACCATTACGCTTTGCTTGGCGTTGTTTGTTTCGTCAAGCGTGGCGCAACAAGCCAGTTTCTTTGC
>JBCCOX010000651.1:0-3059 GCA_039025155.1 Deinococcota bacterium
CCATGCCCAACGGCTCTACCGTGCGCGTTTACGGCGCACTTTCACTCCAAGAAGCAGCAGTCAACCCGCGTTGGTGGGTGTTTGAAAACAAGCGGCTCGAGGGCTTTTGGCTGGCGGATGTAGCTCGTGAGCGCTTTTGGCAAGACATGCTCCCGGCGTTTGTGAACCTACCCAACTTAGTCGGCAAGCAACTCCAAACAAAAGTTCAAGCGCGGTTTGACATTGCCGACTATGAGCAAGCACTACATCACTATCAAGCTCAGATGAGTGACGGTAAAGTTTTACTAACATTTAGCCAAGAAACAGAGTATTAAGAAACAGAGCATCAAGAGGCAGATGACCCTGCTAGTAACCTGCATGAAGCCTGACCTAGACACACTTTGCGACCCAGCTCACATAGACACTTTGATGACATTATCTCGTAATGGTTCCGATTAAACTGCAAGTACTTGTATGCAACAGTTCGGACACTTTTTATAAACCTCGTTACCGACGCAAACAAGATTTTGGATACAACGCACTCCAGCGCGTCGGTGACACAAGTTGGTTGTTGAGATTTAATACCTGTCCGAAGCATTGTGTATGTTGACGTGACGTAAATTTTTGAGTGGGTGTGTGTCTTGTATAGGGGTTTCCTCGAGTTGAGGGTGTCGTCTCAGATAAACGGAATTAAACCCGCTGATGCCACGAGCCCATCAGATTTGGCACATTCACCTGTTGAAAGAGGTAAAGATGTCGCAAGGACCAACTGGCATTGTCATGATGAACCTCGGCGGGCCCAAGACGCTCGAGGACGTGCAACCGTTTTTGCTCAAACTGTTTGAAGATAGAGAGATTATTCAACTGCCCCTGCAAAAGTGGCTGGGGCCGTTTATCGCTAAGCGACGTACGGCCAGCGTACAACAAAATTACGATGATATTGGCGGTGGCTCGCCCATCCTCAAATGGACCGAAATACAAGGCCAGGGCATGTGTGAGCGCTTAGATGTCATGTCCCCAGAAACCGCCCCGCACAAGTTTTACGTGGCCTTTCGCTACATTGAACCGTTCAGTGAAGACGCTCTTACCCAAATGCAGGCAGACGGGGTTAAGCGGGCGGTTGCGTTTACCCAGTATCCGCAGTTTTCCTGCTCGACGACCGGCTCATCGCTTAACGAACTATGGCGCGCTGCTACCCGCACAGGCTTGCGCGATGCGTTTGAGTGGAGTGTCATTGACCGCTGGCCTACCCATCCCAAATTTATTGAGGCCATGACTAAGACGGTTAGGCAAGGGCTCGAGCAATTTGATCCCGCCGACCGCGACGATGTACTTATCGTGTTTAGCGCTCATTCGCTACCTATGAGCGTGATTAACCGTGGGGATGCCTACCCGCAAGAAATCGGGGCCAGCGTCCACGAGGTTATGAAGTGTTTGAATTTCTCGCACGAATACGTGCTGGCCTATCAGTCCGAAGTTGGCCCAGTACCTTGGTTGGGTCCCAGTACCGAAAGCGTCATTGAGCGCTTGGGCGAGAAAAAGCGCAAAAACGTGCTCATCGTAGGCATTGCGTTTACTAGCGACCACATCGAAACCCTGCACGAACTCGACATTGAATACGGCGAACTCGCGCACGAGGCAGGCATCACCAACTACAAACGTGCCCCCTCGTTTAACGGCGATCCCCTTTTCCAAGATGCCCTCGCTGAGGTTGTCTACGAACACTTACAAGACGGCAAACCCTGTACCAGCCAGTACGGCTTGCGTTGCCCCGGTTGCATTAACCCGCAGTGCCGCAACATCCTCAACCCAATTGGCAGTTACAAGCGCAGTAGGGTGAGCCCGTCGCCAAAATCCAAACAGTATTCGACGGTTTAAGTGTATTCAAGTGATAGTCAAAGGGGGCAGATTGTCCCCTTTTTTGTTGATATGGTGACGAACGTATATATCCGAATACTTGACTAACGAAGCTTGATGCGCTCATGCTTAATGATTGAGAAGTAATGACTAAGAAACGCTGATACTGATGACAAGTTTAGACAAAACACCTGTTGATGTTGCTACTGATGTTGCGATTGTTGGCGGCGGCTTAGCTGGCCTTACCTGTGCTTACTATTTACGCAAACATCGCCCTGACATGAAGATTAAGGTACTCGAGCAAACCCCCCACCCCGGCGGTAACGTCCGCGCTATATCCTCGCACGGCTACACCTTTGACATGGCTGCAAATGGTGTCTTACCTGCACCAGATACACTCGCACTTTTTGATGCCCTCAACCTTGTGCCGGAACCTGCTGCTGAAGCGGCCAAACGGCGTTATTTGTTCAAAGATGGCGGCTTACACGCGCTTCCGACAAGTCCGCTGAGTTTCCTTAGATTTCCACTGTTACTGCCAAGTGAGAAAATCCGGGCCTTGCTCGAGCCTATTCTTGCCACAAAGTACAACGCTGAAGAAAGTATCTACGACTTTGTGGCGCGTCACTTTGGACAAGCTGTTGCCGACTTATTTGCCGCCCCGCTTGTACTTGGTGTGAGTGGGGGAGATGCCAAACTCACCAGCTTAGATGCACTGTTTCCAAGGTTGCGGACGCTCGAGCAAACCCACACAAGCATTTTACGTGGCCTCATTGCCCAACAAAAAGCAACTAAACAAGGTGATGCTCCCGCGCGAAGGCTCATGAGTTTATCCGGCGGACTCGGCACATTGACGAAGATATTGGCAGGGCAGCTCGAGGACGACATCCATACAAATTCAGGTGTCCAGCACATCACCCGTGATGATGATAGTTATCAGCTCAGGTTAGCTTCAAATGAGGTTATTCGCGCCCGTCATCTCGTCGTGGCAACACCTGCCCACATCACGGCAATGTTACTCGCTGATGTTGCTAAAGATGCCGCCACGCTGCTAGCAGAGATTCCCTTTGTTGACATGCGCGTGATGGTGCTTGGCTATGACCGGGTTGACGTGCCGCATCCGCTGGATGGGTTTGGGTTTTTAGTTCCCAGTGAACAACAGGGTGGTCAGCAAGTTGAGAGTTTAGGTGTGCTGTTTACGTCGTCTCTGTTTGCAGACCGCGCGC
>JBCCOX010000652.1:0-3048 GCA_039025155.1 Deinococcota bacterium
GCCCATGCCAACTTCAAACACAGCTTTGTTTACATCAGCTTCCGCAAAAAGTTGGCAAGCTAGCGCGGTGGTAATTTCAAAAAAAGTTGCGCCCAGTTCGTCAGCTAGGGGTTGAATGTGGGCTAGCGCCGGGTAAATGCTTGCTTCTGGCAGCGGCCCCCCGTTCACCACAAAGCGCTCAGCAAAGTGGGTCAGGTGCGGGCTGGTGAAGAGCGCCGTGCGAGTCGTTTGGCTGAGGATGCTGGCTAAGGTGCTCGAGGTACTTCCCTTACCATTTGTGCCTGCCACCAAAATAGTCTCAAAGCTATCTTCGGGATGATCCAGAGTTTTCAGCAAACCGCGAATGGTTTCCAGCCCCGGTTTAAGGCCAAAGCGCTGACGCTTGAATAACCATGTGAGGAGTTCTAAGTAGTGTTTAGCGTCTGCTGAGGTTGTCTGTTGGGGGGAGGATTGGGCCATACTGGCCTCACTTTCAAAGTGTTGTTAAATTCATCAAAATAGTATTTCAATTAGATGTTATTCGACACGTGCAGGTGCATAACCTGCACGCACTATGTCACCATACCCAACAAGGATATGACGCACATAGGTTGATGTTGCACAGTTGTGGTGGTGTGAAGGTGTGTTAAAACTTGCTGACGTGATAGTTCTAATCGGCAGACTCAGCTTGGCTCGGTTCGGCTTGGCTCGGTTCAGTCTGGCTGAGTTGTTTTGCGCGCTCGAGCCGCCAGCGTTCATCGTCTTCAGCAGCGTCGTAAATGTCTTCTAGCTTTGTTTCTGTTTCTTGTAGATTGGTATCTAGCGCCACGCGGTTATCAAAAACGAAACACTCACCGTCCCAATCGCGCTCTGGGTCAGGCATTTTAGCAAAATAGTTGAGGATGCCGCCCTCGAGCTGATAAACCTCGAGCCCTTTATCTAGTAACCAACTGCTCGTTTTTTCACAGCGGATGCCACCCGTGCAGTACATGGCGACGCGCTTGCCTTCCCAGTTATCCAGGTTTTCCTCAACGTAAGCTGGAAAATCCCGAAAGTTGTTCACATGCGGGTTGATGGCACCTTTAAACTGCCCTAAGCGCACCTCAAAGTCGTTGCGGTTGTCGATGACGACGATGTCGTCTTGCTCGAGCAACTCTCGCCAATCTTCTGGGGAAACATTAATACCCGTGCGGGCACTAGCGTCCACACCATCAATGCCCAGCGGAACAATTTCGCGTTTGCGTTTAATTTTGAGGCGGCCAAAAGGTTTAGCGTTACAAGGTGAGCGTTTCACGTCCATGTCGGTGAAAGCCCCTTCAAACTCAGGTGCAGCCAGCATGTCATGGAACGCAGCTAGCCCCGCTTCGGAACTGGCAATCATGCCGTTAATGCCTTCTGGTGCAATGAGGATACTGCCCAGCAGTTCGTCAACGCTGGTGCTTATTTGCTCGCAGCGGGTTTGCAGGGTTTGAACGGTGGCGTCTGCTTGCGGCAGGGCCACAAACTTGTAAAACGCATCGTGCCAAAGTGTCACGGGTTTACTATACTTGCCTGTATGTGAGAAAGACGTTGTTTATGGTGGATGTCGTGGTTTGCAGAGTTTGCAGTAAACTACGTTTATGCCACTTACCATCGACAACCCTGAGCTTGAGAAGCTTGTTGATGAGATTGCGACGTTAACAGGAAAAAGTAAAGTTGAAGTGATACGCCGTGCGTTACTCGAGCGTCGCGCCATGCTCCATAAAGCTCCAGCAACTGAAGGTACGCCTGCCCAGAAAAAAGCACGCATCATGAAATTTCTCAGAGAAGAAGTTTGGCCGCACGTTCCCGAGGACATTTTAGGTAAAGGCATCCCACAAGAAGAACAAGATAAGATTTTGGGTTATGGTCCAGACGGTATATGATTCTTGATACATCAGCCGTGCTTGCAGTGTTGTTATATGAAGCTGAGGCAGAGATATTTGCAGATCATATTGCCGACGCATCTTATGTTGGGATAGCGAGTCCTACGTTAGTGGAAACAGGGATTGTTTTAGGAAACCGTTTAGGGTTCACTAGGTCTTTGCTTGATCGCTTCTTACAAAAAACAGAAATAGATATCGTCTCGTTTGGTGAGTTGCATTGGCAAACGGCTGTAAGTGCTTATGACACTTACGGCAAAGGGCGTCACCCTGCGTCGCTCAATTTTGGGGATTGTTTTGCTTACGCAGCAGCTAAACTAGCAAATGAACCACTTCTCTGCAAAGGTAGTGATTTTGTTAGAACGAATCTCGAGCTAGTCGGTCATTACCCTTAAAGAACAAACTACTCATTCCACAACCGCCCATACACCGAACTCTTCGACGACTCCGTCCGGTAAAGCTGGGCGGCTTTGTCTTTGGGGTTGAGCTGTAAAACTTCGTAGAACATAGCCCTTGCGTCAGTGTATTTTTGCTCTCGGTAGAGTTCTAGCCCTTTGGCAAAGTACTCGAGGCTGGCTTCTTTGCGTACTTTCACATCGTACTCGTCAGTTTCAAAGACCTCGTAGACGGTAATGGGCTTGCGTTTGCCTTTGACTTTTACGCGGTCAAGTTCACGCATGGCGTAAGCGCTGGGGTCGCGCAGACCTTGCATGGTTTGCTCGGTAATTAGCAAACTTGCGCCGTACACTTTGGTGAGGCCCTCTACCCTGGACGACAAGTTGACGGCATCCCCAATCACTGTGCTGTCCATACGGTTTTCGCCACCTACCGTACCCAGCATGGTCGCACCCGTGTGCAGGCCGATGCCAATACGAATGCGCTCGCGTTTGGGGCGGCCTTCGTTGTAGTCGTTCAGGCTGGTAAGCATGCCGATGGCGGCATCTAGCGCGTCATTTGGGTGGGTTGGAAAGAGCGCCATGATGGCGTCGCCAATGTATTTGTCAATAAACCCGTGATACTTGCTGATGAACGGTTGCATCTGGCTGAGGTAGCCGTTGATGAAGTTAAAGTTTTCTTGTGGGGTCATCTTTTCAGACAAGCTGGTGAAGTCACGAATGTCTGAAAACAAAATGGTCATCTCTTGGGCAACTTGGTCACCCAGTTGCAC
>JBCCOX010000653.1:0-3044 GCA_039025155.1 Deinococcota bacterium
ATCGCTTTTTAGCCGTCACAACTCCCCTTGGTATAGATATGCTGTTTCCCAACTTTGAAGAAGGCCGCAGCCTCACAGGGGAGACAGCGCCAGAAGCCATTGTGACCAAGCTGGCAGAGCTCTACCAAGGCGCGCTCATTGCTCTTAAATTAGATGCCCAAGGCGCACTTTTGCTCGAGGCCGGCAAGCTCACGCCAGTCCCGCCAGCTACCCAGCAACTTATTGATGCAACGGGCGCGGGTGATTCTTTTGCGGGCGCGTTTTTAGCCCAGTACCTCGAGCATGGTGATGCTGCCAAAGCGGGTCAGTTTGCCTGCCAAATTTCGGCCTGGGTTATTGAGCGCCTCGGCGGTCAAGCACCTGCTGATGATGTGCTGCGAGAGTTGCTGTGAGAGGTGTTGGGTAGGGCAAGCTCATCACGTGTGATACTCCGCGTTAATGCGCACGTAGTCTGCACTTAGGTCACATCCCCAAGCTTGACCGCGACCATTACCTGCAGCTAAATCAACCCCAATCTGTAAAGGGTCATGCTGCATTTTGGCTGAGACATGAGCAGCGTCAAACTCGAGCGGCCGACCTTCAAAAAGAAGCTCAGCTTGCACGCGAATGCGCACGCGGTCAACATCCGCCTCAACACCTTCTTGACCGATGGCGCTCAAAATGCGCCCCCAGTTGGGGTCGTTGCCGTGAGCTGCAGATTTTACTAGGGGACTGCGGACAATAGCGCGAGCAGCGCGGCGCGCCTCACTGTCATCTGCTGCGCCAGTCACACTCACGCTGATGAGTTTGGTGGCACCTTCACCGTCTCTGGCAATTTTTTGAGCGAGGTTTTGGCAGACAGATAAAAGCCCTTGCTCGAGCTCATCCAAATGAACCTCACGCTGCCCACTACTCAGTGCAAACGCCATGTCATTGGTAGATGTGTCGCCATCCACCGTAACTTGGTTAAAACTTTGGGCGATGATGCGTTGCCACATCGTTCTGAGACTAGTTTGGTCAACCCTGGCGTCGGTCATGACAAAGGCCAGCATGGTGGCCATGTTGGGGTGAATCATGCCAGAGCCTTTGGCAATGCCAGCAATACTTGCCCCGTTAGATAGGGTGACGCCAGCTTGTTTGGGAACTAAGTCTGTCGTCAGAATGGCGTCAGCAGCAGCATCAGCAGTGTCATTAAGCGTTCCAGCAAGGTTGGGTAAGGTTGTTTTGATACCTGCCAAAGGGAGTTGATGCCCAATTACCCCGGTGCTAGCGGTGACAACCTCATCCGAACGGATGCTGAGACTGTCAGCGGTAAGGTCAGCTAACTGCGTATTACGGGTTGCCCCTTCTTGACCCGTTGCACAGTTGGCGTTCCCACTGTTGATGATGACGGCGCGTATGGGATTTTGGGTTTGCTCGAGCCCTTGATTGCGCACCACACAGGCGGCTTTGACGCGGTTGGTCGTGGCTGTAAGTGCCCAAACAGCCGGCACATCACTGACAAATAGCGCAAGATCAGGCTTGCCGCTGGCTTTAATGCTGGCTGCGCCCGCAGCACTGCGGAAGCCTGTGGGGAGCTTCATGGATAGACGGCCTCGGTAAAAAGCCCTAGGGTTTCCTCGAGCCCTTGCATCACGTTAAAGTTTTGCACGGCTTGCCCGGCTGCGCCTTTGCCAAGGTTATCTTCAGCGGCAAACGCCGCAATGTGTCCGCTGCGTTCGTCCACCCGTGCGCTGATGATGACGCGGTCACTGCCGTAGGTAGCTTTGGTTTGGGGGAGGGCGTCTTGTACGGTAATGAGTGGGTCGTCTTGGTAGAACTGGTGATAAAGCTCGAGCACACTCTCTGTTGTTACCTTCTCACCACTCGCAAGCGCGTCCATTTCAGGATGCGTATAACAACTTGCTAAAATCCCCCTTGTCATGGGAACCAAATGCGGACTAAAGCTGATGACAGGTCTGTCCACCCTGATTTGAGATGGGGCATGAGTTTTAGCGTGTTTGCCAAACGCACGCGCACGCCCCAGAGATAGCTCAATTTCTGCTGTGTGGCGGTGCGTTCCTGCTACCTTGTAAGGGATGACATTTTCGTTCAATTCGCCAAAGTGTGTCCCCATACTGGCGCTGCGCCCCGCGCCAGAAATACCGGTGACAATATTCACAACTGTGTGCTTGCCAACTAAGCCGTGCGCTGCCAGCGGTAAAAGTGCCAGTGCGCCAGCAGTTGCATTACAGCCGGGATTAGCCACAAATGATGCACCTTTAATCTCCTCGCGGTGTAATTCAACTAACCCGTAAATGGATTGTGCATAAACATCCGGGTGGCTGAGGTCGTGACCGTACCACTGCTTGTAGTCGCTGGCTGGCAGACGAAAGTCAGCAGCTAAGTCAATGACTGTTTTGCCAGCCCGTACTGCTTTGGCAACCAAGTCGGACACGCTGCCGTGCGGGGCGGCGGAAAGGAGGACATCACAGCCGTCTACAACGTCATTACCACTTGTAAATAAGAGGCCTTCTGCAAATGCCTGAGCAGCAAACTGCGGCCAGCAAGCACTCACAGGTTTACCCAGATATTGGCGACTAGCGATACCGACAACGTGCGTGTTCGGGTGATGTTGCAGACGGCGTAACAACCCGCTGCCGCCGTAGCCGCTAGCGCCTAAAATGCCGACGTTGTACGTCTGTGTACTGGGAGATGGGGGTGTCTCGAGCGGCCTTGTTTGTACTGTCATAACAACCATCCTTATTGGATAAATATTAGTTTGGATATAGACGTTACAGGATGCTCTACTACAGGCTCGAGTCTGGTAAAAATACCTCAGAGCTTGTTTTAACCAAAAAAGCGTAACGCCACAACGATACTACTTATGGCTATCGTGATGGCATCTGTTAGAGGAAACTAGGTGAGAGGCTTGAGCCAACAGCCTCAACCTAACAGTGCAACGAGCAAGCCTTTTTGCGCGTGCAATCGGTTTTCAGCTTGGTCAAATACAACGCTTCGCGGGCTGTAGAGGACATCTTCTGTGCATTCTTCGCCGTAATGCGCGGGGAGGTCGTGCATAAATA
>JBCCOX010000654.1:0-3018 GCA_039025155.1 Deinococcota bacterium
GACGTTTCTGCCAAAAAAGTCTGTAATCGCCTGATTGCTAATAACACGCAGGTGACTTGGCAGGTTAAGTTTGCTTGCTACGGGTAGGTCAGCAGATATAGGAGCAGCTACTGAGGCAGTATCTTGCTGGTCAGATAAGGTAGCTTCTAGGGGGCTCGAAGCTGTGGCGCTACTAGAGGGTGTGGTGCTAGAAGCTGTAGTGCTAGAAGCTGTAGTGCTAAAGGCTTTGGTACTTGTGCTGCTAGAGGGTGTGGTGCTAGAGGTTGTGGCGTCACGCGCGCTGGCGGCATGAAAGATGACATAGGGCGTGCTAGCTTGCTCAAAAAACGTGCGAAAGGTTAACTCATTAGTCTCGAGCCGCTTGGCAATACGGCGCTGCTCGCTTACATCGCGGACAAAGGTCACACTTTCTTGGTCACTTAAAGCGACAATGCGGTATTCACGAGAGATGACTTGACCGTCAACCTCGAGTTCAAAGTCATAGCTTTGAAGCTCACCTGTTTGCCAAACTTGTTGATGGTAGTACTCATGACGCGCTGCCAAGTCACCGTAGTATTCTCTAAGCGTTTTGCCCACAAGCTTCTGCGGGTCATAGACAAAGTTAAAGTAACTTGGCTCTTTAACGGTTAAACAAACACCTTCACGGTCAAAGCAAGCAAGGCCGTCGGGAATGGCCTGAAAGAGCATGTCAAAACTTTGTTGTTTGGATTCAAGGCTAGCCAGTAAGCCGGCAACTTTGCTAATAAGCTGACCGGCTGTGTCATACGATGCAGGCAAATTTTCAGGTAACGCCTCACCTTGCTGGTGCCATTCAAAAAGGTTAACTGCAAACCGCACAGGTGCAAGTAAATGCCATATTAGTACAATAAGCCCAGCATAACTGAGTAGATGTGACATCAACACAGTGACCATAAACTGCTGCCCAGCGCTTGCTGGTGTTTGCAACCCCAGTATGCAGACAAGCACAGGAAAGCTCACGACAGGCAAACTGACAGCAGCAAACTTAAGTGTGTACGAGTAAGGCAAAATCTGGTTAAGCCAGCGGTAAAGCCGCAAATGCGCCTGTGACATAGCTTTATTGTAGCTGGCCATGTTGGCAGGGTATTAGTACCTACACTTCATGTTTGTTGGCTCGAGCCACAAGTCTTGTGGGTCTGTATTGATGGTGTTGACGTGTTTGAGGCAGAATGACGTGCTGCGTTAGTAGAGCATCAATAGGGTGTGACCTGCTCGAGCTAACCTCACCAAGATAGCGCACTACTTGCAGGCAGCAATAAATAAAAATAGAGGGATGCGCAAGCGCCGTTGATACTCGTTAGTATCATGAAAGTTATCCGCTCTAGGACGCGATTCGCGCAGCGTGTGCAAGTTAAAGCCAGCCTGCTGAACATAGTTAAGCCACGACTCTAGCGTGTGGTGATATTTGTTAAGAGGTTGCCCGAGCCACGTGTGTTCGCGCGGCCCTTCTACAAAATAGGTGTCCACTTGCCAAGTTGTGCGTGGGCCATTTGCTAGAGGCGTAAAGTTACAGGTGATGAGCGGGTGCTCGACGGAAATCACCAAACGTCCTTTAGGACGCAGGACTGTGAACATGTGTTGAAAGATGGTGGCTACGTCGGGTAAGTAATTGAGGGCTAGCCTCGAGGTCACAACATCTACACTGGACGGCCTTGGTTGCCAAGTTGCTACATCAATTTGCTGGAGGGTTGCGTTGTGTTCTGCCAGAGTTACTCGTGCTTGCCGGATCATCTTGGTGGAGGCGTCAAGTCCGGTGTAACTGCGCGCGCCTAGGTTAAAGGCATCAATCCCAAACGCGCCGTCCCCACAGCCGAGGTCAAGGATGTCGAGGTTGTTAACATCTCCCAGTAAGTCTAAGAAAACGGGCCGCTCGAGCACGTCGTTAGGATTGTCTGGACGCGCCCGGTGCTTGGCATAGGTTTCAAAAACATCTGCTTGATCGTAAAACGCTTGCTGGTTGTCTGAGTGCTCATCTATGTGAGGTCGATCATCTGATGTGCTCAAAAAACCTCCCAATCCGTAGAGAGTCTAAGCCCAGACAAGTTCTTTGTCAAAACCTGCAACGTCAAATGCCAAAATCTGTGCGTTAAGGTTCTGCCCAGTGATGTTTAGCCCAATCTAAAAGCTGTTTTTCCCTACTAACAATCTGGTTGTAACCCCAACTTGTTTCATGGCTCACATCTTTTTGCGCATGAACCTCAGCAAACTGGCTGTAAACCTCACGTTTGCCGTCAAAATCTTTTTGACCTGTGAGCAAATTGACACGCGGTGCAGTAATCAGCACATTGCCTAAGTAGTAGCGGCTTTCTTGCCGTGCTTCGGAAAGTTTAGGCCAGGTTTCAGCGCCATCCTCAGGGTAAATAAGCTCAATAACTTGACTGCTGGGCTTTTGGCAGATGCTTGCCCAGAGGTCATTACTTACCGTCTCACCTTGCAAGCGTGCGAGATGCTGGTCGTAGTGATAAAAAAAGTAACGCAACTCGTCTTCCCAGCCGTGCACGGCATCAACGTGGCGCAACGTAGGGGTAATTTTGTTGGTGCTGTAATCTGTACCCAACGAAGTGATGGCACTAACAGCATCTTGACCTTTGGGACCATCTTGCTGCAAAAGTGTATGCGCTAGACGGGTGTACTCGCCAACTTTGGTCCGCGCGTCGCGCCGGGCGAGCCCAAAAATGCGAAAGGTGACCCGTTCCCATGCCGTAAACTGTGCGTTCATATCATTTTCAGAATCATTGGCGAGTAAAATGGCAACGGCGAGTAAACGCACGTGGGCAACCCTTGTAAGTGCCGTAATTTTCCAACTATCACGGAGTTGTCTGAGTGCTTTTGTTACCTGTAAAAGTTTGTGCGCAGTGCTAGTTGTGTAGTCTGGCGCATGCGTCACCTGAGCCTGCAAACTTGCTAAGGCAGCCTCAGACGAGGGAATTCGGTTTGGGGGTTCAGCTTCACCAAGACAAGCGGTAAACCGCAAAATTTCTTGTCCAGCTAGCGAATCCA
>JBCCOX010000655.1:0-3013 GCA_039025155.1 Deinococcota bacterium
GGGGTTCACTGCCTTCAGTCATGTCAACAAGGCGCACATTAGCTTTGACGTTATGGCGACCTTGGGCGTTTTGCGCCCAACCTTCATAGCTAACGGGTAAAAGCGTCGCTTTGAACTCACTCAAGTAGCGTTTTTCGGGCAGATGTACAACCCCTTGACCAATGACGAGGGGTTTGCCCATATCTCTATCTAGACTGACCTTGCCTATAAACAGAAAACCTGCTAAGCGTGCTTCACTGGCTTCGGGTGTGGCTTCGGGTGTGGGTTCAGGTATAGGTTCAGGTATTGATGATGTTGCTGAAGTAGAGCTGGCGTGCTGAGCTGGTTCAGCATCAGCAGTAGTGTCATCAGTAGTGGGTTTATTGGGGCTGAGAGGCACGTCTGGCGTACTTGTTGAGGTTGTTAAAGAAGCTGTGTGACTAGCGAGATCAGGCTGAGCTGCTTCAGCCCCAAGTGTCTCGCTGCTAGCCGCTTCAGCCCCAGACACATTTTCCGAAGATCCATCAGTAGGCTCAAGAATGTCTTTATGAGCTTCGTCAGCTTGTTTAGCCAGATTTAAGAGCACGGTTGTAATGTCTAGTGCCAAACTGCGCCCGGCTTCGGGTTCAGAATCTGGGTCAAGCCGGAACATGCCCTCATTGCGGCTTAATAGTTGCTTGGCGGCCTCATCTGGTGTGAGGTCGGCGAGTTTGGCGTGAATGATTTTGCCCTCTGCAACATATAAAACTGCGCCATCTTCAAACCGAAGGGCGCACTGGCTGTGAATGACCTTGACCATCTCGAGCACCGACGCAATGCCGCCAAGCATGTCAATGCGGCCGTTAAAGGTTGCTTCACTGGGGTCTGGCGCACTAGCTTGTTGCTGCTTCCGCTGATTGAGTGCAATGGTGATAGTGTTAATAACATCTGCCTCACGCACCGGTTTGCTTAAAAAGCCTAGTGGGTTCACCTGTTGGGCACGTTCGAGGGTCACAAGGTCATTGTGTCCGGTTAAAAAGATAACTGGTACGTTTAAGTCATCGACAATATGTGCTGCGGCTTCGATACCATCCCCACTGCCCTCGAGCCCAATGTCCATCAGCACCAAGTCTGGGCGGTGGACAGTCGCAAGCCGCACTGCGTCAGTAGAGGTGCGTGCAACCGACACCACCTTGTGACCTGCTTTTTTAACAATTGCTGAGGCAACCGTCGCAATAAGGCGGTCGTCTTCAACAATAAGAATGTTAGCCATATTCACTGTTACCTTACAAATAGCTAGCCTACTCACTAAGACGGCATCGCTACATAGGGTCTATCTCAATAAGACTAGCTCCAAAAGCCCCTCTTGAATAAGACACCAGCAATGCCTCTGATGTGCCTAGTAACGCCAAGCAGTGCTAAGCTGGACTGCTATCTGCCTACTCTCAGAAGCCTCATTATTTGAAGTGCCATTATCTGGCTCTATCGCTTAAAGACACGCCTCAGTGCTCATGCTTTGTACCATGCAGGTTTAGTGTTGTTCATGATGACCTAAAACATGAAGGGGAAGCTCGTGTGCTTAAGAGCGTCGAACGTATGCCATTTTGTGTGTACCTGTAGATCCCTACAATAATTTACACTAATAGTATAAAAAGTATAGTTGTACCTAATTCTCGTTTAAGTTGTTACCAAATAACGTTCAACTCACCTTGGACTCATAGTATAGCCTGTAGGCTCATTTTCCCTGCGTAGCGGTGACCTAGTTTTGTGTTTTAGCTTTGGTAAGGCAGGGCTTATACGGATTCCGATTGAACACTTCATAAACGGCTTAAGTGTTTATTCCGTTCCCAATGGAATCCATATCTTTTTCTATGCAAAGGGTTGTCTCGCTGACGCTTGGAACCATGCGGGTTAATTTCTTCGGGAATTAACCGGAAAGGGCATTACGGGACATTGCGGTAGTAGATTAGGTGGGTGATGAATGGTAACCAACGGTAACAGGCACTAACGCACGGTTATCGTCAAGGTGTAGCTGCTGTTGACACCTTCACCAAGGCTGTTGACCACGTCTATGTACCACGTGCCAGCGGGTGGGTTATCTACGTGTAAACGCTCGCGGCTGTGCAAGCTGTTGGCAAAGTAGACGCTAGCTGCAAGATAATCGCTAATGGCATCTTCAGCTTGGCTAGCAAGGTCTAAGTCATGGGAAGCGTTTAGCTCAATTTCTAGAGATACCGTACCAGCAGGTACAGATGTAGTGTAGGTGTGAAATGTCGCCACGCCCAGTTTGCCTGCAAGTTCGCCGTAAGCATGCTGGCCCGGAATAAGTTCAGACACTAGGCTCGAGCCACGGCTTGGCGCAATCACCTCAGCCGAGGCAGCAGCCTCAGGGTCACGGGCTTGCTCAGCACTGACCACTAACCCGGCACTGGTAGCACGTAATTCGTAAGGCACAACTTGTCCACTTAAGTTGACAACATCCACGTAGTAAATACTGCCTTGTTCGGGACTGTCGTAGCTAAACCTTGGTGGGCGCGTGTCAAAACTGTTGTAGTCGGCGTCGTCGTAAGTAGTAATGACCGCGCCGCGTTGGACAACAAGGTCAGCAGCTTCTGGGTCATCTCCTAAACTGCGTAACTCGAGGCTGAGGTCGTTTAGGGCTTCGGTAACTTCAACAATGTATGTATTGTAACTAAATCCGCTTGGCCCTGCTGGCGCAATGCTGGCGACCACCACGTTGCCGATGGGAATGACCCCATACGTGCCGTCGGGTAATACGTTGTCGCTTGGGTTGGCTGAGCCTGCACTCGTGTCACTCACGTCTACCACCCCGTCAGCGCGCACCACAGCAGCCGCAGTAAGTTCCGGTGTGATCTGCAAGGTGTACCTGAGGGCTGCGTTTTGGCGGTTAACGATGTCAATATAGATGCGCTTTCCAGCAGCGCCGTCATAACTTACCTGTTCACTGCTGTTAGGGCCCACCCCGCTAAAATCAGCACTGCTGTACCGGGTGACGGGTTCCCCTGCGTTGGTGACCATATCTATGTTGGCATTA
>JBCCOX010000656.1:0-3010 GCA_039025155.1 Deinococcota bacterium
AACTGCTCTGGGCGCAGTAAGCTCATGACCGCAAAAATGCCCACTGTGATGAGTAGTAAACGCACAAAGCCAGCATCTTGGATGAATGTTTTACGCCCTCCACGACTACGTTGGGCAGGTGTTTTAGGTGAGGTCTGTTGCATAACTAACTCACCACCCGCTGTTGTGCCAAGCGTCCTTGATAAGCAGGAATACCTGTTCCCAACAAAATCAACACGCCGATGATGAAGGTCTGCCAGCTCGAGGGAATCCCCAACAAAATGAGGCTATTGTTGATAATCACAATAAGCGCCACCCCAAGCAAGGTGCCAATAATTGTGCCACTACCGCCAGTGAGCCGCGCACCGCCCAAGACAACTGCGGCAATCACCGTGAGTTCTAAACCCACCAAGTCAAAAGGGTCAGCGGTACGGCTGAGTGACGCATGAATAATGCCCGCTGCACCAGACAGGAGACCCACAAAGCCGTAGATAAAAAGTTTGATGCGGGTAACTGGAATCCCAGCTCGGCGGGCAGCCACTTCTGACCCACCTAGCGCAAAAATTTGCCGCCCCAGCATAGTGCGGTGCAGTAGGAACCAAACGATGACGACAGTACCTACTAAAAACAAAAATGCTGTGGGTAGCGCGTAAAAAAACCCGTTTTCAGTGGTAAAACTGACGAGTCTCGAGCCCCACATTTCACGCATTCCGTTAGGTACTCGAGTAATCCGTGCACTGCCAATAAAGGTCAGCAAAAAGCCTCGAAACAAACTCAGCGTTCCCAGCGTCACAATGAGCGTAGGCAATTTGAGCAAAGCGATAAACAGTGCGTTAAACAGTCCCAACCCTAAACCAATGACACACGCAATCACAAACGCAGCAATGAACGAATCACCCCAGTTGAGTGCCACGACAATTTTGGTGCTGGCATATAGGCTAAACACCGCAATGGCAGTGAACGACACATCAATGCCACCAGAAATGAGCACCAGCAGCACGCCCATGGCGAACATGCCCATGACGATGCTGCCTCGTAGTAAATCAAACAAGGTGCCCAAGCTAAAAAATGCTGGGTTACGCCAACTAGTTAGCGCGCAGTAAGCAATGATGATAAGCGCGACCAGCGTCTCGTTGCGACTAAACAGCTTTTGCCAACGTCCAGTTGAACGCGCTGGTGAAGGTGAAGATTGACCTACAGCAGATGATGTTGGTGATGTCATCGGAGTACCTTTTCTAGTTGCTGATGTCGTTGGGTTGTTTGGATTGAGGTGGTTTCGTGAGGGCAATATCTATATGTTGATGAAGTATCAAATGCGTCAATATCACATGCCGCGATGCTGGAAAACGCAACGCAGTTACTAATCTTTAAGGGTTTAGACTGATAGTACCAAGTCAACATGGTTGATTCCTAAGCCTCACTCGTTAGTCTGTGGGCGAGGTCGTCTTCACTGAGCCCTTTTGCGGCGAGGTCATCTGTCACACGGCCTGCGCGCATAACTAAAATGCGGTGGCAGGTGTTGAGCAGTTCGGGTATATCATCGGAAACAATGAGCACGCCCATACCTTTGGCGGCTAAACCCGTGATAATGGCGTGAATGTCTGCTTTGGAACCAACATCGACCCCAACTGTAGGACCTACTAGCACCAAAATTTTAGGATTGGTAGCCAGCCAACGAGCAAGCACAACGCGCTGTTGATTGCCACCCGACAAACTTTGGACAGGTAGCTCGGGTGAAGGCGTCGCAATGCTAAGCGCGTCCACCCAGTGGTGCTGTTCGCGTTTGACGTCCACAGATTTTAGAAAGCCACCACTGCTTAAATCCGGTAGTTTGCTAGTGACAATATTGCGACCGATGGACTGTTGCAAAAAAAGCCCTTCGGTGAGGCGGTCTTCAGGCACGTAGCCCAAACCAACATCCATTGCTTTGGTTGGGTTGTCTAGCGTGACAGCTCGCCCAGACACGCGAATAATGCCTACATCTGCCGGAGTGAGTCCAAATAGGCTGGTAGCAAGTGCAGTGCGTCCTGATCCCAAAAGACCCGCCACGCCAACAACTTCACCAGCGCGTAATTTGAACGATACATCTTGAAAATGCCCAGCTAGGCTGAGGTTGTTAGCCTCGAGCAAGACCTCATCTTGGGGGTCAGCTAGTTGCTCACGCTGTTCGTGGAGTTCGCGCCCGGTCATTTCAAAGGCAATGCGCCGCCAATCAAACTCGTCTACGTTGCCACTAGCAACCTTTTGACCGTTGCGCAAAATGGTGAGTTTTTCCGAGACTTCTAAAACCTCGTTTAACTTGTGACTTACAAACACCACTGACACGCCGTCCGCTTGGAGGCGTTTAATCACCTCTAGGAGCGCCCGTACTTCCCGCTCGGTGAGGGCTGTGGTGGGTTCATCCATAATGATGAGCTTGGCATCGGCAAGGAGCGCCCGCGAAATGGCGATGAGCTGTTTGTCAACGACGGCTAAATCTTCGACTCGAGCCGTCAAATTAAGCGACACGCCAATTTTATCAAGCGCTTGTTGGGCAAGTTTGCGCATCCCCCGATAATTCACAAAACGCGCACCTTTAGCCAAATTGTCATTAAAAGCAATGTTTTCGGCGACGGTTAAGTTAGGGAAGAGGGCAAAATCTTGATAGATAACCTGCACACCTTCGCGAATAGCGTCAATGGGGCTAAGGCGTGGGTAACTTGTACCGCTAAAGACGATTTCGCCACCGTCAGGGGGTTGAGCGCCCGCAATGATTTTGATGAGTGTGGACTTGCCTGAACCATTAGAACCCGCTAGGCAGTGAATTTCCCCCCGACCAATCTCGAGGCTCACATCATCTAATGCTTGCACACCCGCAAAACTTTTGCTGATGTTGCGTACGCTGAGTAAAGGTGTTGCTCTCACTTGGGATAAAGTGGGTGGGCTCGAGCTGTCTACCATCTCTGTCATCGTTCACGCTCACTTGTCATGTTGATGTCTACAAATTAATTTCAGGTATCTAAGTTAAGTTTATCAGTATTTTCCAGCTTGA
>JBCCOX010000657.1:0-3001 GCA_039025155.1 Deinococcota bacterium
CTCATAGGTTCGGTCGTCGGGGTAGCTTCGGGGTATTACGGGGGCGTGTTTGATATCATCACCCAGCGCATTGTTGAAATTTTTCAGTCGTTACCCGAATTGCCGTTGTGGCTAGCACTAGCTGCGACGATTCCCAAGACATGGTCTTCACTGCAAATCTTTTTTGTGATGTCGCTCATTTTCCCGCTCGTTCGCTGGACGCTCTTAGCCCGTGAAGTGCGCGGTAAAGTAATGGGTTTGCGCGAGGTGGATTATATTATGGCAGCCAAAAGCATGGGCACGTCTGACCGCCGAATTATTTTTAAGCATCTTTACCCTAACGCGCTTAGCCATATTATTGTGGTTCTCACGCTCATGGTGCCAGATGTCATTTTGGCGGAAGCATTTTTAAGTTTCTTGGGTATCGGTATTCAAGAACCACTCTCGAGCTGGGGCTTTTTAATGCGCAACGCTCAAAATTTAGAGACCCTTGGAAGTAACACCTGGATTTTAACGCCAATTTTTTTCATCATGGTGGCAGTGCTAGGACTTAACTTTTTAGGCGACGGCTTGCGCGATGCGGTTGACCCCTATGCAAATCTCTAAGCAAACCTCTAGGCAAACATCTCAACGGCCATCAAGGCAGATATGTGGGTTGATGATACCCAAGGTTGCAATGAGAACATCAGCGATTGGTGCTATTAAAGTTGTCCATAACTGCCTCAACGTAATGCGTGATGTCATCAGTACACATATCAGCTACATCCCTCAAGTTGAATACGGATGTAACTATGGCTGAGCGGGTCTTAGCAATATTGGCTTATGTTCCCTTACTAGGCTGGCTGACGGCGCTCATCAGTAGAAAATCTTTGGTGCGGTTTCACGTGCGCCAATCCCTACTACTGGTCGGTATTGCTTTGCTAGGATTTGTTGCTTGGGTGGTGCTTGGCTGGCTGTTAGCGTTGATTCCTTACGTGGGACCTATTCTAGCTGTAGCACTGTTTGCACTGCTGGCAGCGGTTTACGTGCTGGTCATCATCAACTGGGTCTTAGGTATTGTGGCGGCGAGCAAAGGAAGTGAGCAAGCTGTTCCCCTTACAGCGCGCTGGCTTGCGCCAAACCATCACAAAACTGCGCCGCAGGTGTACGACAGCTAGGTTACTGGATACGTGTAGCTGGCGATGCTCGAGAAGAGCCCATAAAGATTGTCACATATCCATCACCTACTCAATGCCCACGTAGCTCAATGTCCACATAAGTATGGCCAGCACTTTGAAACAGAATGATGTGGGTTGAGAAGTCATCCGGTTGATGACAAAGTGCACACGAGTAGTAAAAAAATGTGAGGACGTAGGCAAATTTGTGCAGTATAGAGTAGGTCGCTAGGCTCTTTAAATCCTAAATGCATAATTTTGCTTTGATAAGAGTACTTGTTCTCTCATTCCAGTTTTTAAAAGGTTGACCTGAAGCTTATCCGTAAATACTTTGAAAAGAATAGCTACATCTAATAAAGGAGGTAGATAATGGCACTTAAACTTGCCATGATCGGTGCAGGGTCGGTGGGCTTTACCCGCAAACTTATGCACGATATTCTCACGGTCCCAGAATTTGCAGACACCGAGTTTGCCATGATGGACATTAACGCACACAATTTGGAGATGGTGGAGCAGCTTTGTAAGCGTGACATTGCAGGGAACAACTTGCCTGCTCGAGTTACTGCTACCACCGACCGCCGCGAAGCTGTGACAGACGCTGACTATGTCATCTGCACTATTCGCCAAGGTGGGTTAGATGCGTTCCAGCTCGATATCGATATCCCACTGCAATATGGCATTGACCAGTGCGTTGGAGATACGATTTGTGCGGGTGGCATCATGTATGGGCAGCGTACGATTCCAGTGTTGCTTGAAATTTGCGAAGACATTCGTGAACTTAGTAAACCAGATACCAAGCTCCTTAACTACGCCAATCCTATGGCGATGAACACGTGGGCGTGTAACAAATACGGCGGCGTTCAAACCATTGGCTTGTGTCACGGTGTGCAGCATGGGCATGACCAAATTGCTGAATGCATTGACTTGTGGGCGAAGCGCGAGGGGCTCATTAGTGACAACGAAACCGTCACTAAAGATGAGGTAGATATTATTTGCGCGGGTATCAACCATCAGACGTGGTACATCTCTATCAAGTGGCGCGGGCGCGATATGGTGCCGCAGATGCTCGAGCTATTCCAAGCTCACCCCGTCTACCGCGAGCAGGAAAAAGTGAGGATTGATGTCCTCAAACGTTTTGGCTACTACTCCACAGAGTCCAACGGTCACCTCAGTGAGTACTTGCCGTGGTACCGCAAACGCCCCGAAGAGATTCAGCAGTGGATTGATTTATCCCACTGGATTCATGGCGAAACCGGTGGCTATTTGCGGGTGTGTACCGAAGGCAGAAACTGGTTTGAAACGGACTTTCCCAACTGGCTCGCTGAGGATGCCCCGGTGATTAGTGCCGAAACCCGTTCCCACGAACATGGGTCGTACATTATCGAAGGGCTCGAGACGGGTCGGCCTTACCGCGGTCACTTCAACATCGTCAACCAAGGTCACATCACGAATTTGCCGGATGGTTGCGTCATCGAAATTCCGGGCTACGTAGATGCCAACGGCTTAAACATGCCTGTCGTGGGCGACTTGCCACTCGCTTGTGCTGCCACCTGCTCCGCCAGCGTGCACGTGCAGCAGATGGCTATGGAAGCTGCGGTTCACGGGGATGTCACCCTCCTCAAACAAGCCATGCTCCACGATCCACTCGTTGCTGCGGTTTGTACTCCCGAAGAAGTATGGCAACTTACTGATGATATGCTCGTTGCCCAAGCGCAATGGCTGCCCAACTACTCAACCGAAGCCGTTGAGGCTGCCAAAGCACGCCTTAGCGAGCATGAACGTAACGGCACGCGGGTAGCGTTACAAACTGGTGAGGGGGCGGCTAGGTTGCACACCCGAAGTGTGGATGAGCTTGCGCAAGACCGGGC
>JBCCOX010000658.1:0-2994 GCA_039025155.1 Deinococcota bacterium
AATCTTTTTAGCATCTTCTAGCGAGTGATCGCGGTAGTTGCCGCACTCGAGCTCACTCACACCGGGTATCTCAGCGTCGTAGTTGGCAATGTTAGTGAGCACATACTTAAAGGCATCTTGCACGTCCTGCTCAGCGGTTTCGCCCATAGTGATAAGGTAGAACCCAGTGCGGCAGCCCATCGGGCTTGCGTCAATCACAGTATCTTCGCCAAGTGCTTCGCGGATGTAACTGGCGAGTAAGTGTTCAATGGTGTGCATGGCATCAGTTGGCATGGCGGCGTCATTAGGTTGTACAAAGCGCAAGTCAAATTTGCTGACAACATCCCCCTGCGGGCCGCGGTGACGCCCTGCTAGACGTACATACGGCGCATTCACTTTAGTGTGATCGAGGTTGAACGATTCAACGGGTTTAGGCATTTTAGTGGTCATAGCAGTCATTATAAGGCGCATTTTTGCTGTCATCAGCTTCATGTCATTACTGATGTCAACAGACTGATGTCAACAGACCTTGGTTAGTAGCTCAAGTGAATGTGAAATTTTCCGCTCGAGCCTCATCTACCTAAGCCAGAACCACATACATCCCTTGCACACGGTAAACTAACAAGGGTGTGTTACTTTCCTAAGGCTCCTCATCCAAACGCGCAAGTGGCATCCTGCCGATGGTTATTACGCCACTGGTTATTACAACAATTATCACAGCGATTATCACAATTATCGCAGCAATTATCGCAGCAATCATCGCGGCGATTATCACCGTTGCAGTGGCTTTGTTAGAGGTTCAGAGCAAGCTAGCTAGCCCCTCCAAAGTACGCCCAGCACAACATTTATCATAGGTTTTCACAATTTTTTTGAGCACGAGCACAACACGACGCCCCACATGGCGGGTTTTGTGAAGGAGACGTTTGTGGACAGACGCATGGCCGTCTTTATTGATGGCAGCAACTTATACAACGGGATGCGAGATAACCTTTCGAGCACGCGCTTTCACCTCAATGAATTAACTGAGCAACTCATTGGCGGCCGGCCGCTGTTGCGGGTGTACTACTACAACGCACCGCTCACCAACGATTACGAAGACGACCTGCGCGAAGGGCAGCAGCGTTTTTTTGAGTCGCTCAGCAAAATCCCTTATGTGACTGTGCGACTCGGGCGCTTGCACCGCCGACAAGACGGGTCACTTGTTGAAAAAGGTACTGACGTGGCGCTGGCAGTTGAGGCTCTGTCGCTCGCTGTGGCAGACGCTTACGATGCTGCTTTAATTGTCAGTGGAGATGGTGATTACATCGAACTGGTTGAGGCTTTAAAACGGCGTGGTAAACACGTCGAAAGCGCCATGTTCCGCAATCAATCTGCTGATGTTCTTATTGAATACGTAGATGTTTTTAGGCCGCTCGACGACCTCGATTGGTCAAAAATCATCTTCTAAATACTCTTTCCAGTTAATCCGTTCACGAATTAGTCCGCATGGTTCCGAGCTTTAGCGAGACAAACCTCTGGGGAGAAACGGCTACGGGTTCCGTTGGTGATGTAATCAACTCTGTATAGCGACATTCGTAAACATTGAGCTATAAACTGAGTTGATTGATTGGTACTCGCGCTGCTCGGTAAGTATGGAGCTAGCTCCATACTTACGGCTAACGCTATAGTATGTAGGAATCAGTCGGAATCCGTATACCCAAGCTTGATGATTTGATTAAAGTCATGAAATGCTCATGAGGTGACGCTTGTTTAGACACCGCCCCATCTATTATCGTGCATCTGACGGACAAGCTATCTGCAGAACACCGCGTGAAAAGGATGTCATTAGCCTGCTAACATCTATGAACTAACTAACTTTATGAGCTTTGTTCACAGCAAATATCCGTAAGTTTGCCACACTTCTCAGCCAAACGCTACAAAATACCCAAACTTGTCACATAGTCACCTCAGTTCAAGCTCAAATGAGGCTCATATCTTAAACACTTGTCATCTTTAGACTCAAAACATGCCACTGAGGGTTATAGCTGACTAACCCTCAATTGACAGGTCCTCAGGTAGCGCTTAAGGTAGATTCAATACGTTTTGCATAAGGAGGTAGATTGTGCCTAAACCTAAAGATATTCAGGCAGTAGATAACACAGTAGTTGATGCCTCTAAAGTTGATGCCTCTAAAGTTGATGTTTCTGAAGATGCCAACGAGCCTGTTGTGTGCGGTGCACCTACCCCCGAGCTAGCGCGCCATATCCCTAATGAGGAAACCTTAAAGGCTATTCAAGATGTTATAGAGGGGCGCGATCTTGAGTGTATTAGCTTTGAGGACTTTAAAAAGGAATTGCTTGGTAAATAACTTTGCGTGACGTTGTCCGTACTAAAGCTTTTCGCAAAGAAGAAAAACGCGCCCAAAGACGCGGACGCGATATGGCTAAACTGGTAGAAGTTGTCGAGTTGTTAGCAGCAGGTAAACCCCTTGACCTCAAATACAAAGCGCATCCTCTTAAAGGCACAAAGATACTCTTGTGGGAATTGCATATAGCCCCTGATTGGCTGCTTATATACTACCTGACTGATGACGAGGTGTATCTCAGTATGGGGACACATGCAGACTTGTTTAAGGGAAACTAGCCGCTCATATCCAAGCACAATAAGGTGACCGCGGCAACATCAACCTCTATACCGCAATCACTAAAAGATAAGTTTGTTGCACGTTGGCTTCAAATTATCTTTAAACACGACCCACACCTCAAAAATTAGCCCTGATTGAACTCAAAACATGCCGTCCAGCGTTGTCGTCAAGTAACCCTCAATATCTGCCTGTGCATTTGTCAGTACATGCTGAATCCAAGCATCTTTTTCAAAGCTTTGAATCTGTATTTCCCAAACGCACCCCACCAGCGCTGGTGAAGTCACCGCTTCAAACTGTTGAGGTGTTGTGAACTGGGACATGTAAAGCGCTTGGGCGAGGGTGTTTTCTTCTGTCCACCAGTCCACTAGTAAAAAGTTGGCTTCCCTTGCTTG
>JBCCOX010000659.1:0-2986 GCA_039025155.1 Deinococcota bacterium
CCGCATTGTAGGTAACGACAACCTAACGACGCTAGAAGGACTCAATAGCCTCGAGCAAGTAGGGGGGTCTCTCCGTATCGGTGAGGTTGTTTTCCTTGATTGGGGTCTTTTCGATTATGCAGGTAATGAGTCGCTCACATCCCTAGAAGGGCTTAACAACTTAAGTTCCGTAGGCGGTGACCTCCGAATTGAGGACAATGGCGCGTTAACCTCGATACAGGCTTTGTCTAATCTTACAAGTGTTCAAGGGGTAACTATTAATGATAGTGCCATCAGTACACTAGAGGGTCTTGGCAATGTTACTGCCTTGCAAGCATTTTGGCTTGGTGATAGCCCCAACGTAACCAACCTCGAGGGGCTTCCTAACACCAGCGCTTTAACAATGCTCACACTAAATAACAACGACGCCCTTACATCTTTGCGGGGTCTAGGCGATCTTCCCGCACTTACTGATTTATTTTTGAGTGGTAACCCGCTCAGTTCACTTGCGCCCTTAAACAACGTCGCTGTCTCAAATAGTCTATGGATTGCTTCATCTGGAATCACGTCCCTAGAAGGGTTAGAAGGTACAACATCGCTTACTTATCTAAGAGTCGAAGGCAATAGTAGGCTTACGTCATTACAAGGGTTAGACAACCTCATAAGTGTTAATCGTGGTGCAGCGAATTTTTATAATGGAATCGAAATTAGTGCTAATGATGCCCTAACATCTCTTGTTGCATTAGACAGCCTCGAGCAGGTTGATGGTCCTATCTTTTTGCGAGGGAATCAGTCGCTTACCTCCTTGGTTGGTTTGGACAACATCACCAACTACCAAAACACCAACAGAGTCGAGGTTATTGACAATACCAGCTTAGATTGCACGCCACCGCCCGTGCTGCCTTTTGTGGTTGATTTATCAACAGGCAACTTGGTCAACTGCCCGACCCCGTAACTCAAACTAAAACCTCAAAAGTCGCCTCGAGACAAACCTGCTCGAGGCGGCTTGTTACTGCCACCACTGTGACGCCCAGCCCACGGCAAGACACTTGGCCGTTACGTATAGTACGGGCTATGAGTATGCCGGAATCATTAGAAACCATTACCGCCAACTTCAAACGCGCACCTAAAGCCTTGCGTTTACAGATGTTATTAGAGTTTTCTAAAAAAGTGCCGCCCTTACCGGAAGGGTTGGATAGCTCGAGCATGGAACGTGTCCACGAATGCCAAACGCCGTTTTTTTTGGTCGCAGACGTTCAACCTGAGACGGTGAACATTCACTTTGACGCCCCACCTGAAGCACCTACCACACGCGGGTTTGCAGGTATTTTGTCAGAAGGCTTAAACGGCCTACCTGCAGACAGTATTCTAGCTGTCCCAGAAGATTTCTATACTGATATGGGCTTAGCTGAAGTCATCTCGCCATTACGGTTACGTGGCATGTCGGCCATAATGGGCCGCCTAAAACGGCAAATCCAAGCGGCTTCATCCACTTAAGGTGTCAAAATAAGACCATCTGCTCAAAATGCGTAAGCGGCCATGACATCGCCCTGTGACTTGGGGAGTAGACTAGACAGCTATGCGCGAAGGCAAAGTAAGTACCCCAGCTAACCCTAAAAGAACCTCCGCAGCTTCAGGCGCACCGCTCAGTAGACGGGACCTAGCGCAAGAAGTCCGTTCGATGTTGCGTTTGGCACTGCCAATCATCATCGCGCAAGTGGCTCAGAACGCTATGAACTTTGTGGATACCGTGATGGCTGGGCGGCTAGGTGGTGTGTCACTGGCTGGCATTGCCCTTGGCGGTAGCGTGTTTATGATTATTTTCTTACTGGCGCTAGGTATTTTGCTGTCGGTGAGCCCGATGGTCTCCCAAGCCTACGGTGCAGGTGATGATGCCATGATTGGCCGCGCGACTCGCCAGGGGATGTTGTTGGCGCTCGTTTTGTACGTGCCAATTTGGCTCATCTTACAAAATGCCACCCTCTTTTTGACCCGCATGGGGCAGGATCCAGATGTTGTGGTGCTGGCAGCGGGCTACTTAAAAGCACTGTCTTGGGGGATGTTGCCTATTTTGTGGTTGGTGGTGCTTCGGGCAATGCTCGAGGGGCTCTCGCGCCCGTTACCCGTTACCATCATCACCTTAGTGGGTGTGGGGCTTAATATTCCCACGAATTACACATTTATGTTCGGACACTTTGGCGTGCCGCGCATGGGTGTGATTGGCACAGGCTGGGCAACCTCACTCGTGCACTTAGCTATGTTTGTAATGACGGCGTGGTATGTGCGGCGTCACTTTGCACGCTATCAAATTTTTGCGGGTATTAAACGCATCGACTGGGCGTTTATGGGTGAACTCCTCAAAATTGGCCTTCCCATTGGGGCAGCGCTGGGTGCTGAGGCAGGCATGTTTTCGATGTCTACGATTTTGATGGGCATTGTAGGTACGCAAGAACAAGCTGCTCACTCGATTGCTCTGCAAAGTACCAGCGTGGTGTTCATGGTGCCGCTGGGACTATCTACCGCAACGGCTGTGCGCGTTGGGCAAGCGTGGGGCGCGGGTAAACCGCTGAATGCGCGCCGGGCTGGCTATGTTGGTATGAGCCTCAGTATTTTGTTTATGAGTATGTGTGCGTTTTGCTTTTGGCAGTTTCCCGAGGTAATCATCAGCTTGTACCTTAATTTAGACGATCCCGTAAACAGTCCTCTTATTCCTATTACTGCCCGGTTTTTGAGTATTGCGGCTATGTTTCAGATTTTTGATGGCTTACAAGTGAGTGCTGCCGGGGCGCTGCGCGGCCTGAAAGACACTAGGGCGACGATGCTTATTGCGCTTTTGTCGTATTGGTTGGTAGGTATCTCGAGTGCTGTGTTGCTCACCTTTGTACTCAATTTTGGTGGCGTAGGGTTGTGGCTGGGGTTGGTGGTAGGGTTGGTTCTCGCTAGCATGTTACTGGTCACGCGGTTTCGGTATAAAACCCATCACATGATGGCAACCTTACCTGCTGAG
>JBCCOX010000660.1:0-2960 GCA_039025155.1 Deinococcota bacterium
ACGTCTCGATTTGGAGCTTGGACACCGTCAGAAACAGCATTCAACATTGCTATTCCGCTCATTGCTGTGGCGTTGTTGTGGATATTTATCGCTGTCAACGGTGAACCTAGCTCATCAAGTGATGAAGCTGATGCATCTCCTAAACGTCATACAGCTATTTTGCCAACAGCGTTAGTGCTACTTTGTACGGGATCGGCGGTGTCATTAGTGGCTGCTGGCAGTGCCATTATGGCCCAACTTACAGGTGTACTCACGGCGGCTATCGGTGCAGTGATGGTTCTTGCGTGGCTTTGGCCAGGTGCTTACCTTGGCGCAAGTAGTGCCGCTGTGATTGCTTTGGTGCTAGGCAGTGGGGTAGCACTAGGCGGCTTTTTTGCAGCTACTCTACCGTGGTATGCAGCGCTACTTTTAGCTGTTGCGCCAGCCTTACTCATCATCACCAAGCGCAGCCAACTTGCCTTGATACCACGTGCCGCACTGTCACTTGCGCTTGTTGCGGTACCTGTGATTGCTAGCATTGTCATTGCGATTCAGACACATTAGCTCACACTACCGAGATTAATGCCGATCTAGCCAGCGTTGATGGCGCTGCACGCGCTCATTACGAATGCGGCGAAGTAATAATTCTTTACTATTAGTGGGGTGGCTGGCAGCTCGAGCCTCCCTTTTTTCAGCTCGCCGCGCGCGCTTTTTAGCTTTTTTCTTGCTTTTCTTAGCCACCTGTTTAATGTAGCAAACCTAGCTTGGCCGATGCCATTATCAAGTACGTCAGCACATTTGTAAAGTCTCAACACAGCCAAGATACTGCCTCGATGCCAGTAGAAACAATATTGTCATCTGCAGTAGTTGAAGACACCTGCCTCACTTGACTCGAGTAGTTCATTATTTTTTGAGTTTGGAAAAATTTCCTAAGATGCGCAACTGGCGCTCGGCTTCCCGAGCAGATAATGTCGCTTGAATCTCTTTGAGTTCTGCGTAGTACTGTTGGAGTTGCCCTACAGGTAAGTTCGGGTCTGTGAGGTAGCGACTGACCTCTTGCATTCGCGCAAGAAGATGCTTGCGCTGGTCTTCTTTGGCCTGTTCTAAGTAAAGCTCACGCAAGCGCGCTAGAGACTTTTGAATATGTCCTGCAATGTCTACGGTGTGTTCGCCTTCGTCACTTTCATCAAAAAGGCGTTCAAAGACCAAGCGCCCTTCGTCTCGCTGGCGGTAGCGTAAAAGCACCGCACGGTCGTCGTAGTTGCAGTCGTGGCAAATAGCACAAAACTCTAATAACAACGAGTCTTCTATCTCGGGTGGTAAGGCTGTTTCAACGTGAGGTAAGCGTTCAGCTAGCGCGTGGGGTTCGCTGAGAAGTAGCGCCATCACTTCAAGTTCAATTAAAGTCACCCTAGAGTGTTTTAGTTGAGGCCGCTCGAGCCCCCGCAGTTGCGTGCTGCTCAAATTACGGGTACGTTTGCTGTTGAGCCAACCGTCAAGGCGTTTGGGGTCAATGTCCAGTTCATCAACCACCAAGCGGCGCATGTCGCTGGCAACGGGGTCAAAGACATCCCTCGGTTTTAAGACAGGCAAAAGCTCATTGAGGATGTCACGCTTGCCGTCGCGGGTGTTGGGGTTGTGCTTGGCCATGACCGTTTCAAAGCGGAAGTTAACTTCTGATAGACCATCTTTGAGGGCATTCAAAAAGACATCTGGGCCGTGTTCTAACACCGTGTCTGCCGGGTCTTTGCCATGGGGTACGCGCACGGCTTTGACCAAAAACTGCTGACCAAGGGCTTGGTCAAGGCCGCTTAGGGTGGCCCGCTGCCCGGCGCTATCCGCATCAAACGCAAGGTAAACCGTATCTACCTCGAGCCGCCGAAGTTGTTGCGCTTGACCTTCAGTAAGGGTTGCACCCAGCGCGGCAACGGCGGTATCTATACCCACTTGATGCAGTGCAATCACGTCCATATAACCTTCAACAACAATGCAGGAACGCTGCTCGCGGATACTGGTTTTGGCGCGCTCGAGGCCGTAGAGGAGCGCCCCTTTATCAAACAGGGCTGTTTCTGGTGTGTTCATATACTTGGGCAAGCTGTCATCGAGCACACGCCCTGAAAAGCCAACCGCCCGCCCCATCACGTCAAAAATAGGAAACATGATGCGGTTACGGAAGCGGTCATAGCGCCGCCCGCCGTCAGATTCACTCAGCAAGCCAGCAGCGAGCATATCGTCACCTGCAATGCCAGCTTGCCGCAAGTGGGTGAGGAGTCCGTCCCAACTGTCTGGGGCAAAGCCTAGCTGAAAGGCGTTGATGCTTTCTTCACTTAAAGCACGTCCTAATAAATAGTTTTTTGCGTGACTGTGGCTTCGCAAGTTATGCGTAAAGTACTCGAGTGCCAGCTTATTAACTTCATAGAGGTCGCGTTTTTTGTGCTCTTCTGGACTAGGCGGGGCAACCTCAACACCCACCTGTTGGCCCAACATCTGCAAAGCTTCAGCAAAGCCTAGGTGCTGGGTCTCCATCACAAAGTCAAACACATCTCCCTTAGCTTGGCAGCCAAAGCAGTAGTAAAAGCCTTTGTCGGCAAGTACGTGAAACGAGGGCGTTTTTTCGTCGTGAAACGGACACAGACCCTTATAGCGCGCGCGTCCAGCCGGTTTAAGGGCTACCACGTCCCCCACCACCTCAACAAGATCAAGGCGGCTGCGGATTTGTTCTTTGGCGCTATCTGAGAACTGTGACATGACTTGAAATAACGCTCCTTGAGAGTATTGATCTACGTGGCTATCAAACTAGTGGCTATCAAACTAGTGGTATCTGCTATCAGCTCGAGCTTACCCGACCCAGTGACATAAGCTGTGGAAAAGTTGCGGTTTGGCTTGATGTCATCTTTTTGATATTTATATCTAGATTTTTATATCTAGCTAGCAAGATGCTCGCACTACAAAAATAAATTTCCACCTGAAGGGATGCTCCC
>JBCCOX010000661.1:0-2925 GCA_039025155.1 Deinococcota bacterium
GAACGCAATAGTGCCGACACGAACTTACAAGAAGTCATTGAGCTTATCGTTCAGGCTTAAAGATAGTCAGTTCTAGCTTTCCTAAAGACGCAAAAGGCATCAAAGCTAGCTGACACACCTCAACTATGTCACAGCCATCATAATGGCTATCTTCTAGACATCAGTTCAGATTCATGTGATTAGAGATACGACCTACTTCAAGCATCGTCAATGAGCACTAATGCCGACATCTCCAACAGCAGTAGGTAGCAACCTTCATTCAAACCCAAACTTAAATTCTAGTCCTTCGGAGACACACGCCTTTGTCAGATTTACCCGCATCATCTCAACCTAAACCCAGTGAGCAAGCTTGGCGCAATCCAGATGTTGCCTTTCAAGGCACGTTACTGCTTATTTTTATAGCTGTGTTTATTGTGCTTTCGCTGATTGCTAGAAACTTTTTGACAGTCACTAATTTGCTCAACATTGCTCGGCAAGCAGCACCCACGCTTATTGTTGCCACAGGCATGACGCTCGTCATCACCACAGGTGGGATTGACTTGTCTGTTGGTTCAGGTACAGCATTAGTTGCAGTGCTCTCAGCCATGACTTTGGGTGCTATTGGGTCTGGTTTTGGGGTTGTCCTCACGGTTGTACTTATGCTGCTTTTAGGTATTTTGCTCGGTGCGGTCAACGGCTATTTTGTGGCGTATCAGCGCATTCCAGCGTTTATTGTGAGCCTTGCGTCGCTGTCCATTGTGCGCGGGCTAGCACAACTGTTAACTCGAGGTTACTCCCTCCCCATCGACCCAGACAGCCCGTTTTTGTGGCTTGGGCGTGGTCGCATTGGCATTGTGCCCGTGCCTGCCATTATCGCGCTTGTGGTTGTGGTGGTTGGCATCATCCTCTTAAACACCACGACACTGGGCGTGTACATCACTGGGATTGGCAGCAACGAAGAAGCTGTACGGCGCAGTGGCGTGAATGTGCGCCTTGTGAAGATAGTGGTTTACATGATTAGTGGTTTGGTTGTGGCACTGGGCGGCATGGTGACGGCTGCACGCTTAGCTTCTGGCTCGTCCTACACAGGGGTTGCGTTTGAACTTCAAGTGATTGCCGCCGTTATTGTGGGGGGGACCAATTTATTTGGTGGTGAAGGGCGCATGTTGGGCACGGTACTCGGTACACTTCTACTTGCTATGATTGGCAATGGGCTTATTTTGCTACGCATTTCGCCGTTTTACCAGCAAATCATCGAAGGCTTGATTATTTTATTGGCGATTTGGTTTAATTTGAGCCTCTCGAGCCGTTGGCTACAAGGTCGTTAAACTAGGTGTCAGCAGCGCTAACATCTATCTTAAGTGAGGCTGAGTTAGACGCGCTCTTAGCGTGGGCAACAACAGCTCAAGCCACCTCCCTCCTCCAAAACCTCGCGAATACCCCAGCGCCCAGCCAAACCCCTGTGTGGCTACGTGGACCTATCGTTAAACAATGGTGGCAAGATGTTGTGGTAGCTGACTTGTGGTCAGGTCGCGATATTCCAAGTTGGAATTTAAATTATCAGCAAACGGGTAACGGAGTTCTCGAGCTTGGCAACTCGCCAACATCTATTTGGCTTGTGGCACATTGGGACTGTATCAGCTATCTGATTTCAGGTGAGCGAGACAACACGCGCTATAACCTCATACCCTTTTGCTTGCATACGATGATGAACGGCCAGCAACCTGCCTCAGTTTTAGGATATTCAACCTCAACACAAACTTATGAGGTCGTTGCTCGAGGAACGTTGGTTGGCGGTGAGCTTGCCTCATTTCAGCCAAGTGATGCCAGCATTAGCTTGCGAGCGGGGCAGCGGGTTGCTATTAATGTACCTATAAAGCCTTTTGCTGATAATCCTGACAATCACCTCTACAGTGGACAGATGGACAACGCAGCGGGCTGTGTTGCTGTGTTGTTGGCAGCCGCATTTTTAGCGGGTTTAGATGATATTTCAGCGCTCATTGCCCTCACTGATGAAGAAGAAGGTGTGTTGGCAACAGGAAACACGTCGTTCTCGAGAGGTACACAACGTCTGCTTGCCCGCTTACCACCACCAGATATGGCCATCATCAGTGACCTACACACAGCAAGTGATACGGCTGCACTAGGTCAGGGTGCGTCTTTTGCCGAGTATGCTAGCCAGACTCGAGGAGCTGTAACACCGCCTTGGCTCTACGAAACCCTTCGAGATTTAGCCAGCCAAGCTTCACCAGATATTTTGCTGAATGAGGTTACTGATGCCATCAATGTGAGCCGTAGCGATGATGTTAGCTTGATGCAGGCCACGCCCAACGTGCTGCTGTGCGGGATTCCTGCAACAGGTCGACATTTTGCGGATGGTCCAGATGTTGTGTCTGCTGTGGATATTGCTCATACTGCGCGCAGTTTGGTCTTGATAACGTGCTGGGCGGCTCGAGCTTGGCTTAAGAACTAACCTCACACAACATCACAATCCAGAGGAGTCACGATGATCTCAGCGTCTAAACCCAACGCCCTCAGGCAGCTTTTCGGCAAACTCAACGTTGCCATTGGCGTGGTGCATTTGCCAGCTTTACCCGGCTCGCCGGGCTTTGAAGGTGGGCTCGAGAGCGTCTACGAAACTGCCCTTCGTGACGCCGAACGCTATGCTGGCGGCGGCATCGACGGGCTCATTATTGAAAATCATGGAGATATTCCCTTTGTTAAACCTGCCGACATTGGCTATGAAACCGTGGCCACTATGTCGGTCATTGCTGCCCACATTCAGCGAGCAACCAAGCTCCCCATTGGTATCAACGTACTTGCCAACGCCGCGCTGCCTGCGCTTGCTGTTGCCCAAGCTTCTGGTAGCCAGTTTATTCGCGTGAATCAATGGGCAAATGCTTACGTTGCCAACGAGGGGTTTATTGAAGGTGAGGCTGCCAAAGC
>JBCCOX010000662.1:0-2922 GCA_039025155.1 Deinococcota bacterium
ACGTTTTCTTAAATACTTACATAGGTGTTTTTCTCATTTGTGTTAACTCGAGGCAATCAAGCAAATTGGGGTAGCTATTTAGTAGACTGCTGTGTCAACAACACCTATCTTGGAGGACATAAGCATCTGTGACAACTAAGCTTGATGACATCTATCTCAAAGAGTTTCGTCCTAAGCCTGCCCTAGTGGTCCCATCAGCGCGGCGAGACACCCCACGCTTTCCTGCTGTTGACGCGCATATTCACTTGTCCTCCGAGTTTGGTGGACGCTGGCGTGACCAACCCATCGAAGCACTTGTTGACGCTATGGACCGCGCCCACATAACCATGATGGTCGACCTCGACGGCGGTTGGGGTGAGGACATTCTGGACGCCAACTTAGCCTATTTCAAAGCGCGCTATCCCGACCGCTTTGTTCACTTTGCAGGCGTGGATTGGCAGCAGTGGCCAGTACGCGGCGATGAATTTACCGACTACGCTGTAGCGCGCTTACAAGCCCAAGTTCAAGGTGGCGCGCAAGGGCTCAAAATCTGGAAGCCTTTTGGACTTCATGTGAAAGATCAGCAGGGCAACCTCGTCAAAGTTGATGATGAACGTCTCATCCCCCTGTGGGAAGCAGCTGCCGACTTGGGCATACCTGTCTTAATGCACGTGGCTGATCCTGTGGCGTTTTTCGATCCGGTGGATGCAACGAATGAACGTTGGGAGGAGTTACATCAACACCCTGACTGGCAATTTACCAGTCCGCCGTTTCCAAGTTTTATGAACATTATGGAAGGCTTTGCTAGTCTGGTACGCCGGCATAAAAATACCTGTTTTATAGGCGCTCATGTGGGCTGCTACGCTGAGAATCTCAGCTGGGTGTCAGCGCTTTTAGACGAATGTCCTAACTTGTACGTGGACATTAGCGCGCGTTTGGGGGAACTGGGGCGGCAACCGTACAGCGCCCGGCGGTTTTTTCTCAAACACGCTGACCGTATTTTATTTGGTACCGATGCAGACGCAAGCTTAGCCAGTTATCAACTTTATTACCGTTTTTTAGAAACGGATGACGAATATTTTAGCTACGACACTTACGACCCTCCTAGGCAAGGTCGCTGGTATATCTACGGTCTTTACTTGCCTGATGAAGTGTTGGCAAAAGTTTATTACCAAAATGCCGAACGCCTTCTTGGAAAGGATGCCTGATGGCAGGAGAGTACACCCTTCGTGAGATTATGTCGCAACCAGATGCATGGTTGCTAGCGTTAGATCATATTGATATGCAAACTAGTCTGCTCAGCAGCATTCAGCTCCACGATTACGATGAAATTATTTTTACAGGTTGTGGTTCAACCTATTACTTGGCACTTGCTGCGGCAACGCTACTACGTGAAACGGGCGATGTTTGCGCCAAGGGTTTACCCGCTTCTGAAATTTGGCTCTATCCCAAATCTGCCTATAGGGCTGGTAAAAAAACCTTGCTCATTGCCGTTAGCCGTTCAGGGACAACAACGGAGACACTGCGCGCTGTAGAAAGCTTTAAGCAACGCGGTCAGGGTTTGGTGTTAACCCTAAGCTGTTACCCTGACAGCAGCCTTGCTAGCTTGGGGGATGTCAACCTCGTTTTACCTTCGGGTCAAGAAAAGAGCATTGCTCAAACGCGAGCGTTTAGCGTGCTTTATTTGGCTGCAGTTGCGCTAACACAGCTTTGGAGTAGGCAACCTCTCACACCGCTGGCTGCCCTATCCGAAACATGTCAGCAGCTTTTACGGCATCATGTAGACCTTGCTAAAACCTTAGGAACAACCCCAGACCTCGAGCGCACCTACTTTTTAGGTTCAGGAGCGCGTTACGGCCTTACCTGTGAGCTAAGCCTCAAAATGAAAGAGATGACTTTGAGCCACAGCGAGCCATTTCACTGCCTCGAGTTTCGGCATGGTCCGCAGGCGATGGTTAACGAACAGACATTAATCATCGGCCTAGTGTCAGAGGAAAATGAGTCTCAAGAACGCGCTGTCCTTGATGAGATGCAAGCTCGAGGTGCCACCGTTCTCTCCCTCGCTGAAACAGCTAAGCATCAATCACAGGCAGATATTACTGATGTAACGTCAGGCAGCATGGTGGAGATTGCGTTTAATTCTGGACTCGAGCCCAACCTGCGCAACATTCTGTATTTACCACTTCTACAACTCATGGCCTGGGAACGCGCCCGCGCCAAAAACCTCAACCCAGATGCACCCCATAACCTGACTGCAGTTGTTGTTTTGGATGAATAACATCTTCTTGATCTTATTGCCAGATACTTTTCAAACATCTTGATGACTTATGACCTGCTCGTCATCGGCGAAATCAATCCCGACCTCATTTTAAGGGGTGCTGACCTAAGCCCTGCTTTTGGTCAAGCCGAAAAGCTGGTGGACCATGCGGACTTGACCATCGGGTCGTCTGCGGTGATTACCGCGTGCGGTGCGGCTAAGCTGGGTCTCAAAACGGCCTTTGTGGGTGTGGTGGGTGATGACCTTTTTGGTCGTTTTATGCTAGACGCGATGCAAGCAAGAGGCATCGATACCTCGCATTGCATTATGGATGCAACTCAGGCAACCGGGTTCAGCATTATTCTGTCTGAACCCGCTGACCGCGCCATTTTGACGTATGCTGGGAGCATCTCGAGCTTGCGCTACGAAGACATCAACCTAGACCTTTTTGATGATGCCAAACATGCCCACCTCAGCAGCTTTTTTCTGTTAGACACGTTGCGGCCTCACGTTGCTACCTTGTTCAAACACGCCAGAGCTAAAGGTTTAACGACTTCCTTAGACACTAACTGGGACCCGCGAGAAACTTGGGGCGGCGGCTTAGACAATGTATTCGAGTATACAGATGTTTTTTTACCCAATCGAGAAGAAGCGTTACGGATAAGTGGACAGACGACGCTCAAGGC
>JBCCOX010000663.1:0-2901 GCA_039025155.1 Deinococcota bacterium
TTAAAATCTTTGGACTTTGTCCCCAAAGTTATCACCTCATCGCTAGTTGAAGATTCTGCGCCGATGGGAGGTATTGTGCTGGCGCTCGAAGGGTTTTTAAGTCAAACCTCATGGTTTACCAACTGATTGCTTGGCTAACCCACATACCTCGTCACGATGGCACTTCAAACCAATCCACTCTCACATCATAATGAAACTAGGATAGCTTCAAAATAATGAGACAGTATTTCAAGAAAACAACATCACCATAAGCCACACATTATAGGAGCATCGATGACATCTTTACACTTGTTTCAGCGACAAGTAAGCCCACTCACACACTCTTTCTGGACTAAGCTAGTGAGTCTTAGCATTACCCTCCTCTGTTTGAATATAAGCTTTGGACAGACAGTTCCTAGTTTTACCGAAGAAACCCAGCAAGCTAACATTCAACATGTTTATGAGGGTGGGTTTGAGCATCTCACCGGGGGCGGGCTAGCTGTGTTTGATTGCAACGGTGATGATTTACCGGAGTTGTATATGGCAGGTGGAGAAAGCCTAAGCTCGTTCTATCTCAATACAGGTCAGCAAGCCGACAACCTCCAGTTTGAGAAAATCGACAGGCTCGCTATGACAGGTGTCACAGGTGCGTATCCGCTAGATGTTAACGCCGACAACCTCATTGATCTCATCGTGTTGCGGGTTGGGCGCAATAGCTTGTTTCAAGGGCTTGGTGACTGTCAATTTACTGAAGCCAATGACTTATGGGAATTTGATGGTGGTGACGATTGGTCAACAGCTTTTTCTGCCACGTGGCTGCCGAACGACACTTGGCCAACCCTAGCCGTTGGCAATTACATTGATCAATATCAAGATGAATCACCATTTGGCACCTGTTTGGCACATCAACTATTTAGACCCAACAGTGATGCCTTTGAGGTACAACGCCTAACCCCAGCTTACTGCGCGCTATCTATGCTCTTTACCGACTGGAACCGCTCGGGCACGCCATCACTGCGAATCAGCAATGACCGTCAGTATTACTTAACCAATCAAAATCGTAGGGGTAGTGAGCAACTTTTTTACTTTGATGGGCAAAACTATCTCCCCTACGAAGGCGAACAGGGTTGGACTAGCTTGCAAATTTGGGGCATGGGCATTGCTAGCGCTGAGCTCACCGGAGATGGCTACCCTGAGTACGTCCTCACCAGTATGTCTGACACGAAGCTTCGCACGCTTGCAGAGATAGACACAGAAACATCAACATGGACAACGCCGACCTATCAAGATTCAGCTTTTGCTCGAGGCGTCACAGCCCACATTGCTTATACAGGTGATACTGGCAAACCCTCCACTGGCTGGCATGCAGAGTTTGATGATCTGAATAATGACAGCCTGTCAGACTTATTTATTGCCAAAGGTAATGTTGACGCCATGTCCGACTTCGCGCTAGACGACCCGAATAATTTGCTCTTACAACAGCCAGATGGTGCGTTTACAGAAGTTGGACTGCAAGCGGGTATTGCAAGTGGGGAGCGCGGCAGGGGTGCGGCAGTCGTTGATTTAAACCTAGACGGCAAGCTGGATATTGTCGTTGTGAACCGCAATGCCAACGCCCAAGTTTGGCGTAACACCTCGCAGGATTTAGGCAACTGGCTTCAGGTGAGGCTCGAGCACCCTCACAATAGCCACGGTATTGGTAGTTGGCTCGAGCTAGACACAGGTGAGCGTACATTCTACAAAGAGCTGACGATAGGGGGTGGCCACGTGAGCGGCGAACTAGGCTTCACACACATGGGCCTAGGGCCTGCCCAAACTGCCCGTTTGAAGGTACATTGGTTTGATGGTCAGGTGTCTGACTGGCATGTACTCATGGCAAATCAGATTTACCATATTCATGCTGACGGCAAGATTGAGTTTCAGTAATGCTTAACGCACAAACGTTAGCGTTTTTAGGCATTGCCACCCTACTCACCATCACCCCCGGCCCAGACACGATGCTGGTCATGCGCAGCGTTCTCAAACGCGGTAGGCAAGCAGGATTAGTCACTACCTTGGGAATTTGTACGGGGTTATTTGTACATGCCTTCGTATCTGCCTTAGGGCTATCTGTCATTTTGACCCGCTCAGCACTTATGTTTTCGAGCGTAAAATGGTTAGGCGCACTGTATTTAATGTGGTTAGGGGTACAGTCACTCCTGCAGATGACATCGCGCATACCTCAGACCAAAACAACACCATCAGCAACACCAAAGCACGCACCTAAAGAAGCATGGCAAGCCTTTATTGAAGGCTTACTGAGCAATACACTGAACCCTAAAGTTGCCATCTTCTACTTAGCGTTTCTACCGCAATTTATCTCTACCCAAGGTCACGTACTGTCTCAATCTATCTTTTTAGCCAGTTTGCATTTCACCTTGACCATGCTTTGGTTGTCACTTGTGGCCCTACTGCTAACTTATTTGCGCAGCTTGCTAACCCACCCACGCAGCAAACGCATCATTGAGGGCATCACAGGAATAGTGTTACTCGGCTTTGGGATTCGCTTGGCGCTCGAGCAACGCTGATGTGATACAAGTTAGCTCGAGGATTGGGTTGCTGGCGTCACTGCTGCTGTGCGCACACTTCCCCGTATACTCAGTAAGCCCACGCCAGCTATCACCAAGATAACCCCCAACCACTGCAGTTCGGATGGCACTTCACGGAAGATGAGGTAGCTCCAAAACACAGTTAGTAGTGGCTGCAATAAGAGTATGACTGAGGTCTCGAGCGAGGGCAAATGAGGCAATGCAGTTGCAATCAACAGCCAGCCAAGCGTTTGAGCTATGAGGGCAACACACATGAGCCAGAAGTGTGCTGGCCACTGAAACGCTAAACTAAATTGATCGTCAGTAAGCACAGCTAACACTGTAATCATGACAA
>JBCCOX010000664.1:0-2878 GCA_039025155.1 Deinococcota bacterium
CACGCTCCCCACTGCCTTGTACAGCTTGCAAGAGGATATTTCCAAGCAGCAGTTTCGACCTTCAGCGCGGCTTAGTTATGTGCTTAGGGTACTCGAGCAACGCCCCCGTCTCACCCTAGCAATCCTCATTTTAGGAACCGCAGTTGCCTTACTGGCACGCCAAGACCCACAAGTTCAACTAGATGTCATTCAAGGTAACTTCCCAGCCAGAGACTCAACCCGCCGGGCGCTCGAGCAAATGCGCGCAGGCGTCGCTGGTGCACTGCCGGAATTTATTATCCTCGAGGGCGACCTCACCAACCCAGAGGTGCTAAGTTACACCCAAGCCATCGCTGATAACCTCAATCAAACACTAGATGCCCGCCTCATCACGCCAAGCTTGCTGCTCGGCAGTTACAGCAGCTTACAAACCGGCTTTACAGGTGCACTTGAGCAGTTTTTTGGCACGTCGTTAGATGATGCCGTTCCAAATAACCAAGTTGATTTAGCGAATACCTACAAAACCATGCACACTGACCCTCTTTGGGCCCCGCTTATTAAACTCGTCAGCAACCCCACGGCCAACCTCGGCGTGATGATTGTGATGCCTAGCAGTAGCGGCGATTTAGCTGCCACCCGCGACACCCTCAACATCATGCAAAACGCCATCAATGTGTCAACACGTCCACCTGACTTAGATGTTCATGTCATCGGCTACCGCAGCATTAGCGTGTTGTTTATCGAAACCAGTTTGCGATGGTTGCGGCGCTTGTTTGTTGCCTCACTTATGGCAACCTGTTTGGTAACGATACTTGTCTTTAGGCGCTGGCAGATTGTCATCGCAACCGCCGCCATTGTCAGCATTACCGGACTTGTATGGTTTGCCTTACTGCCACTCGTAGGCGTGTACATCTCAATTTTTTTGCTGTTTCCACTGGTCTTTTTGGTCAGTTTGGGCTCTGATTATGCACTGCACCTTTTTTGGCACGCGCATAGAGCTAAGCAGATGCTGTCAGGCTCGAGTATTAGCATCAACAACAATCTACAAGATGATATTTATGGTGAAACAGGCAAAGCTGTTCTCTTTTCAGCATTAACCGATGCCGCCGTGTTTGGACTGTTTAGCTTGGCGTATCTCTCGAGCGTCACCCAAGTGATGTTAGCAAGTACCTTAGCCGTCATCGTCACACTCATTACAACATTGCTAACAGTTCCTCTTACCTTGCGCTGGTTAAAGAGACGAGCATAGTAAATCCTCAGAAATGACTGTCAGGAAGGTGCATCAACCCCAAAAGCTGCGCTGCCACACCAATGGCAATCGCCTGTGGACTTTTACCGGGTACGTTAGATAAACCAATCGGCGTGGTCACGCGGGCCAAATCAGCCTCACTTAGACCAGTTTCTTTTAAGCGCTGCTGAAAATGCTGCCACTTGGTCTTACTACCGATAAGCCCAACATAAGGAAAATCTGGACACTGAAGGGCACGTTCTAAAATAGCTAAGTCTTCCGCGTGATCGTGGGTCAAGACAAGTAAATATGCACCGTCTGGAACATTATCTAGGGCAGTTTCAGGAATGGGTACATGGACGGTTTGTAAGTTTGTGGGAATAGCAGTAGTTTCGGCTGGCGTGAGTTGTGCTTGCCTCGAGTCCACCAGTTTCACATCCACGGGTAGCGTCCCCAGCACATGCACCAAGGCCCAACCGACATGACCAGCACCAAAAATTACCACGCAGGGCCTACGCGGGTCGTGTGGCTCTAAGAGCACCTGCACCTCCCCACCACAACATTGAATGCCGTAGTCGCCGCCTTTTGGATTCAGGCGAACAGTCATAAGTTCAGGATTTTGCTGATGAGTTGACAGGAGGTCTCGAGCGCGGTTAATGGCAGTTTGCTCGAGGTTCCCCCCGCCCACACTACCTAACGTCTGCGCACTTGTTACCAGCATTTTGCTACCTGCGCGGCGCGGTGCGTGGCCGCGTACACTAATGATAGTGACGGTGACAAAGGGAGTTTGCGTAGTGGCTAGACGGGTGCTGTGCTCGAGCCATTTCATCTACGTATCATCATATCGCTGTTGCTAGGTTAGCTATCATCGCTTAAACTCACCTTATGTCCCGTGAAGCTGTGCTCGAGCAAATCCAAACCCATTTACAACTCGCCGACGACGATACCCTCGATAGTATTCTTTACATGCTTAAACACAACTATCCTATGGATGATTTTGACAAAAAAATTATGGCAGATTGGCAAGCAGGCAAGTTTGACAAACTCATTGCCGACATAGACGATGCTCACGACAAAGGCGAAACGAGTTTGCTTAGCGACGGTCTAAAGCAACGTTCTTGGGACCTTACTTACAAATTATTGAAGAAACATATCCGGGTAAAGTCGGTAAATCACTGAAGTTGCAATCATAGAAACACCAGGCACAACCCAAAGTGCAATAAATAATCCATAGGCAGCTCTGTAAAGCGTAACAGAGGATAGTGTCACATAAGCTGGAAACCTTCGGCGAAGTACACTGCGCGTCACATACCAAGCTGGTATGAGTAAACAGAACGTCAGCAAAGAAAGAACAATCCCTGTAATTCTATAGGTGTAAACCAGCGTAAGCACTGTTGAGACCACAACACTTAGTGAGAGTGTTACTAACAACAAAAAAGCAAACGCGAACCATAACATGTAAAGCAACTTTGGCGTGGGAAGTACACCAACACCTTCTAAATCACTATAGTTTTGGTCTTCTAGCATAGTACAATACTCCGGACACCTTTAAGCATCATCAAGACCGAGGGCAAGGGCGTGTTTAAAGGCTCGGTTGACTTTAGGGCAAGTGAGGTTGAGGGCTAAGCTGTCTAAAAGTCGACATAGGAGTCTGTGACTAAAGTTTCTATG
>JBCCOX010000665.1:0-2877 GCA_039025155.1 Deinococcota bacterium
AAACGCGATTCGTACCGTGCGTAACATGGGTTATGTTATTCCGTAAAACAGCCTTGAGCCAGAGGTATCATCTTTGATAAACAGCCCTGAGCCGGGCGTATCATGCCGTTGAGCAACAGCCCTGAGCCGGAGATACCACCTTACCCAGTCACCTCGAGCCACATCTATCTTGTGATGGATGACGTTGACTCTGTAAGGCTGTTCTAAACTGATAGTATGCGCTTGAGGTTACGGCTCAGTTTGCTGATTGCACTGGTAACGCTAGCAGGACTAGCGTTTTTTGCGACCTTTGCGTATGCACTATTTGTGCGTCAGCAGGACAGCCAAGTGACGAGTATGTTGGTACGCGACCTCGAGCGGGCCCAGCAACTCTTCCGCAGCCCAGTTACAAATTTGGGCTTACCTATTGTTGATAACGAAGCCACCTACATCTTGCAGTTTGTCGCGCCTAACGGTCAGGTGATTTTGCCACTGGGTGAAGATGCACCCCTGCCCTACTACGACACGCCAAGCCGCATTAACCGAACGACTGACACTGAAGATAGCCGGCCAGACAGTCGTCTTAGTAAAACCACCACGCCATTTTTAGTGAGTGCTGTGCCTTGGCTTAGCCCCAGTGACGACGTACGTGGCAGTATCCGTCTAGCTATTGACCTCAGCGACATACTGGCGGCGCGTAGCACACTGTTGCAAAGTATGGTTATTAGCGGGAGTGTTATTGCATTTTTAGCACTAATTGTGGGCTTAATTGTAGTGCGTAGAGCGTTACAACCTCTGACTAAGCTAGCCCGCCAAGCACGGGAGGTTGACCCAGCCAGCCCAAGCTTAACGGTCTATCAGGGACCTGCTGATGAGGTTGCCGACCTCGCCCAAGCACTTAACACGACACTCGAGAACATTCGTGAGCGGCAGGATGCAGAGCGAGCTTCACTGGCAGAAGTTGCCCACGAGTTAGCAGCGCCTTTGACCTTGGTGGCAGCGCATTTGAACGCGCTCGAGCAAGCCCAACTGGTCAGCGCAACACATCAACATCATGCTGGTGAGTCAAGTGCTGATGTGGGGGACGTGCGTGCTGCCCGTGAAGCTGCCAATGAACTCCTTTACACCTCGCAAGACTTGTTAACACTTGCCAGAGGTGAGCTAGACCAACCGTTTAACCTCGAGATTTTCACTTTGGATGGTGTGGTTGAACGGGTCGCCAGAGAATATCCTCAGATCAGCCTAGACATTGACCCTCGCGCGCAAGATAGTGAAATGGCTGGAAGTCCAAGGCACCTTACCCAACTGGTACGCAACTTAGTGCGTAACGCCGTGCAAGCTTCGCGGGGGCGTGAGGTCAGCATTGGCTTAACCTGTGACGGGCAAGATATGGTGCTCGAGGTACGTGACTGCGGTGCTGGCATCGCCCCAGAAGATGTCCCCCATGTGTTTGATCGTTTCTACAGCCGCCGCCACGGAGGTACTGGCGTGGGCTTAAGTGTGGTGAAGCGGATTGCTGAACAGCACGGTGGTCAGGTGGAGGTTCATTCACAAGTGGGTGAGGGTACTTGTATGCGTGTACGTTTACCAAGCCTCTACGCTCAGTTTGATGAAAGCTAAGCAATTTTCTAGAGTATGCTTAGTGGCAGCCCCTTCCGGGCATCTACCAGATTGCGCAATTTTCCTGTCCTTGTAAGTTTCAGTATCCGTCAATAGGACCTTCAAAATTGGCATTTGGATGTTGTGACAATGACACGTATGTCAATTAGCAAACATCAAAAATGTGCTGCTAGAGCCAATACGTCAATGATTTGTTAATGTGAGGCAGTAACCTTTGCGGGGGTTAATCACTTGACGTACTTAGGTGTATCTATCTTCCTACACTGCAACACATGGTTAGTTGCGCGGGTGTCATCTCAATGATTCAACGTTGAGGTGGCTAGCGCACAGGGTTGATGGCATCTACAACATAAATCAACGTTTAAACCAGCATTCATATGTTGCGGATAGGTGTCGAGTACATCACATATATCAAGCTAACGGCATCACAGGAGGAAAGCAATGGATATAGAACAACAAGACAGGCAAGAGACAGCACAACCCTCGTTTTGGCAGGTTCATGGTCAAAAAGTTGGCGTCGGCATTTTTTGGCTCATTTTGATTGGAATCTATGCGTGGTACAGCATCACCAATAACGTTGGACCGCGCGAAACGCTCGTTCGCTTAGTGCAATTTATGCAACAAAGTGCGTATGGCCCGCTTATTTACATTTTAGTGTATGCACTGCGTCCATTAGTGCTGTTTTCAGCGGTTATTTTGACGTTGGCAGGTGGCTATTTATTTGGTCCTATCTTGGGCGTGCTATTTGTAATTTTGGGAAGTAATGCCGGAGCGAGTCTTGCCTATTTAATAGGGCGCTTTTTTGGCGGTGATGACCTGCTCAACCAAGCTGATGACTCTGATGCCCCAGAGGATAGTGACAAAGCTGAGCAACAAGGGTTTGTGGCACGTTGGTTACAACCGCTCCGTGAAAACAGCTTTGAAACCGTGCTCATCATGCGGTTTATCTTTTTACCTTACGACCTTGTAAACTATCTAGCTGGCTTTTTGAAGGTGAATTATCTGGCGTTTTTGGTGGCAACCATCGTGGGGTCACTGCCCGGAACGCTGGCATTTACCTTAGCAGGTGCGTCTATTGAAGGTGATTTTACAGGTGGCGTGCCTAGCTTAAACCCACGGGTGCTGATAGCCTCAGTTGTGATTTTTACTGCGAGTTTGGCGTTCTCGAGGTTCCTGAAAACACGCCGTGCCCGTGCGTCTCAACAGCCACAAGCTCAATCAACTCCCCAAACCTTAGGAGGTCATCATGAGTAACTATCACACGATTATCATTGGCTC
>JBCCOX010000666.1:0-2860 GCA_039025155.1 Deinococcota bacterium
AGAGCGTTAAGTAACATCGTTTCTGTCGTTGTTTCATGCGCTTCACTCAATAAAGCCCTAGCCCAGTCACCACTGGCAAAGGCCGTCCAAACTTGCTCGCTACTTGCTTGCTGAGGATGTCCAAAATTAGGCGACCACCACATCGGTGGAGTGTTCGCGCTGTACACCGCTGAGGTCGCTGCAGGCAAAATCGCCCCCTCAAAAACGTACACTAGTTTGATGACAGGTCCCATGCGTAAACCTGCAAGTGCCTCCTGTTTAAGTTCTGGAAGGTCTGGCACAAAGCGGATATGACCAGCTTTGAGCACCCCTAGCGGCACGGTGATGATGACGTTATCTGCCTCAAGAATGTCTTCATGGGTATAAATATTTACCCTATCTTTTTGCCAGTTGATGCGGGTCACAGGTGTGCTAAGGCGAATGTCTAAGCCGTCTGCTAAACAAGCTGTGAGCTTACTGTAGCCTTCCAAAATCCGGTAATCACCCTCACCATCCGTTTCATCTTGGAGGCTTTGTAAGGTTTCATCTGCACAAAAGCGGTCAGCACTGTCACTAACTGCGTTGGCAAAACTGCGTGTCACATAGCGCAGTTGCATCTCACTAAATCCCAAACGGACAAGATACGCTTGCCAACTTTCAGCCGGCTGCAAGGGTTCATCTGGCAAGTGCCACGTGCGGGTAACGTCAAAGTCGTCAAACTGTTGTTGCGCGTCTTGCATGGTGATAAGTGACTCATTAGCACGTTGCGCGTGAGGCGGCTCGAGCTGCACCAGTGCGTCTGCTTGTTTTGTCCAGTGGGCAGTTGTGAGGCTAGCTTGCTTAACTAGCTCCCACGTAGCAACCTTACTACCGTGAATAAACTCTGCACCTAGTTCCACTGGCACACTGCTAAGCTCATAATCTGTACGAGTGCGCCCACCTATACGTGCTTTAGCTTCTAAGACAGTAACTTCATGTCCTGCTTGCTGAGTATCTTGGGCAGCAGCTAAGCCTGCCATGCCTGCACCTATCACAACTGTCTTCATAAGCCTCTTTTCTAGTTGTAAATATCTAAGCAAACTAAACTTCTGGCATCAGCGTCATGAGTTTTAGTAGGTGTCACATATCTTGTGTCAATTGACAACATTTTTTACAAGCCAACAAGATTTTTACAAAGATAGCTGCTATTTATGATGTTTAATTGAGGTTGTAAGCGCAGATAATAACTCAACATATCTACTTAAGAATCTTGATCAAACGCTCTGGAACATCTGTTAGCTTGCTGTGTAGGGCAACCAAAATAAGTACGTCCCCTTCAAACACCACACAGGTGTCGTTGTGCTTGGTGTCCCACTGCTCTCTGGCGCTAAAGGTTTGGCGTCCTTGTAGACGTTCAATATAGGTCTGGGCAACCATCAAATTGGGAACCACAGTGAGGCCCTTGGCATCTGTATTAATAGGCTGATGCCCGTTTTCTGCTTGGACACGCGCGTGTTCGGTTGTTTCGTCATCTACTCTAGCCGCCTCGAGCAGCACTGCCATAGGGTCAAGGTCAATCGTAGGTTTGGGAAGTTTCGCACTCGGTTCAAAGCGGAACCCGCCGTGTTGACGGCTAAAGACTTTGTACACTGCTTCTTCGGCGCTTAAGCCTTGTTCCCGGTACGTAATATGAATGACCCGCCCCTGATTAAAATACACCACCACGCCGTCATCAAAAATAAGCGCGCCTTTGGGGTGAACTAGCGCCACAACCTGCACGGCTGCACCCGCACCACCAATGAGCTCGAGCCGCCCTTTGAGCCCTCCTGAGCGGTTACTGCGGCGCAACAACGCATCAATACGGGCAACAAATTCACGCTTTTCAAAGGGTTTGGTGAGGTAGTCATCTGCAACTTGTAAACCCTGCACGCGGCTGTCTACATCACTGAGCGCAGTCAGCATCAAGATAGGAATATCTGCTAGGGCCACGTCATCGCGCATAATTTCAGCGATGTCAAAACCACTCATGTCCGGCAAACCAACATCTAAAATAAGCAGGTCAGGTGAGCTTTCGCGCATGGCCAACAAGCCACTTGCACCATCTGAATGCACTGACACACGGTGTTGTTGTGCCTCCAAGATGGCTTCGATAAGAAAGATAATCGTTTTGTTGTCTTCTATTACAGTGATGTTAGCCATTGCTTAACGCTATTCTACGACGAACACAAGGACGAACTCCAAGCTTAAATAGCTCAGTGAGCTTGACTACCTCCTGTGATTAGATCAACCTCTTTGTTTGACCAAGTCTAAACCATTGTTCACACTACCATCTGACAAAGCTTAGCAATGCTTATAAACAAAGCTCAGCAGTAGCCAACACAAACAGCATGGTCACATGAGGCTTACGCAGATTCTCGCAGCGTATACAGTTTTCATTGCTATCTATACAGCTTGAGTTTAGAGCTGAGGTGATCAAGAAGGCGTCTCAACTTGGATGATACCCAGTGAAGTTGAAGAACCGTCCAAGCCTTGTTGGTGTGTCTCTGAGTGGTACTTCAAGAGACGACCTTGCCTGCGAGCATAAGAATTGCCATGCTGAGATAGGGCACGAAAGAGGCAGTATTTATGGCAAGGTTATCAGTTAGCAAAGGGAAAGCCCATGGGCAAAAATACGAGAAAGGCTCACAAGTATGAATGGAAAGCTTACAAACGAGAGCTGGACAACGCTGACTGTGAGGGCACTAAGTGCGAAAACGACGGCTTGATACACAAAGTAATAAGACATACATTTGAACTCTAAACTCAAGATACAGGCTTCATGATGTGATTACTTGAATTTGATATTTTTCAGAAATTGTACGAAATTCTGTTACAGGTAACTAATATTAATGCTATGTAGTGG
>JBCCOX010000667.1:0-2856 GCA_039025155.1 Deinococcota bacterium
ACACGGATAACGAAGACAGGTTCAAGGTAGCAGAGGACTAAGTGCAAGGTTCTTTAGAACGAGCAGCTTAAGCCGACTTAAGTCGGAAGGACACTTCAGTGTGTGAGCATTCCACCTACTTTAGTAGGTGGTCTATTGAATCAGCCAACATGAAGCCTGCTAACGCAGTTAGGATGAGTTACAACTGCTATCAGGTGTATAAGGCGCTCTAACAGATGACGGATGTGAATCTTGTACGCGAGGAAAGGGAGAAGGCGAGATTGCATCAGACACAACCTATGCTGCATATATTGTGACATCGTAGCTATGTGTCTAACTAGCGATGCTTACACAAAACAGGTTGTAGGTGTGTTTTAGGCACTAATCTGACACTAAGTATGAGCGGTCATAATAGCAGTAGCAACAAACGTGCTGGACAGGCTTTGTAAGAATAATAAAGATTTGAATTTTAGATATTTTATACCATTTTCGGTTGCTTAGTATAGTTTAAGTTGTTGGATTAACATGAACCTAGCTAGCACGAGCTCGCATACGGCCGCCAAGCCCGATACAAGTATGTAAAAGTTCTGCAGGAGTAAATGGGGTGTTTCGGCGCGGTGGATACAAGCATTCAAATTGAGGATAACCTTGGCAAGTCTTTCGTCTGAATTTAAAATTCAAGAATATGTCTTTCATGAGGTCTTGGGACAGGGTACGTTTGGTATCACGTATCGTTGTACTGATGAAGGCTTACACAGTACCGTTGCGGTTAAAGAGTATTTTCTTAAAGGCTACACCCAACGCCAAGATGACGGCACGCTAACGCCAGCAATTGAATCTGACGACAGCTCGTTTGGGCAGGGCTTAGAGATGTTTTGCCGTGAAGCACAAACCCTAGAGCGCTTAAAGCACCCCAACATTGTGAACGTGCGGCGGGTGTTTAAACACAACGGTACAGCCTATATTGTCATGGATTACTACTCGGGCAGCGACTTGCAAGCGTGGCTCGAGGAACACCCAGAACCGCTCAGTGAAGTGGAAGCGTTTACCCTGCTCGAGCCTGTTTTTGACGCGCTGCACTACATTCATCAAAAGGGCTTTGTACACCGCGATATTAAACCCAGTAATATTTTAATGCACGACCCCAGTGAAGGTGGGCCGCTCGAGCCCATTTTGCTAGATTTTGGTGCTGCGCGCGACTTTTTAGCGCCAAGTGACCCGCGCACAGTAGCCATTTTTACCGAGGGTTACGCGCCCATAGAACAGTATTCCAAGCACGCTGAGCGCGGTCCCTTTACCGATATATATGCTTGTGGTGCGCTTTTTTATCACTTGGTTACAGGTGAACAACCGCCCAGTGCGCTCGACCGGGCTCAGGGCGAAATTTTGTCATTTGAAGCGTTTAGTGGCAGCGTTGCACCGGTAATTGCGCAAGCTATGGCGAGCAATGCCAACGAGCGCTACCAAAGCATGGACGAGTTTTTAGACGCGCTCCAAAGTGGATTAAGTGCTGCTCAACTGGGTGCGCCGCAGCTTATCTTTCCAGAAGCCGTTGTGGACACGCGCGTGCGCACCCAACTCGAGATTCAAGCGCCTGCTGCGCGCAGCATCGTCATCACAGCGCCTCGTAACGGTGCTATTCGTGGCGATAACGCGGCAGCTTTTGCGGTGACCAGCGAGTTGCCGCTCAATATTGGCGCGGGTGAACGAGCCAGCCTCGAGCTGCAATGTATTCCTAGAGAAGAAGACCTGTTGCGCGCTCAGAGCAGTAACGACAGTGGCCATCAAGGTGGCTTAAATGACCCAAGTGGCTTGGCTCAAGAGGCCCTTCAACAAACATCACCACAAGCAGATACGCAAGGCCAAGACAGCAACTCACAGGACAGCAACCCACAAGAAACTGATACACAGCACATAAAGACAGCTACCAAGACAGCGATAAATATATCTAAAGAAGAGCCACCCCACACCACATCTCAGACCGCTACCGATATGCTTTCGTTTAGCGATTCAGCTTCTTTGAAACCTGGAGCAGGTACAGATGATGGCGTTACAGCCACGGTAGTAGCACAGCCGTCAGACACTAATGTATCACCAGAAACTGATGTACCTGACACAGATCACCTTCAAGCTACAGAAGCAGCTACAGAACGCCTTAACGATCATGCACGGCTGACCTTACGAGCCCAGATGTACTTGATCAGTAGCGATCCAGAGCGTCCCAAGTTGTTTTATGAACTTGTTGCGCCAGTTCTGCCAGCACCTGAGTTGGCAACAGCCGTTGCAGCCAGTAGCCGTGAGCGTCCTTGGCGTGCGCTGTTTGGGCGGCGCAGTACAGCTCAAATACCAGCTCGAGCATCAACACTCAATGCAACTGAACGGCCTGCCGCGGCCAAACTGGGTCCAGCAGGTTGGAACAGGCGAGCTTGGTTGAATGTGATGATGGCCTTTGGCGTGGTGCTGCTGCTGGGCTTAGGACTATGGTACGGCCTTACTAGGCGCGGGGAGCCAGAACCCGTGCTGGTTGCAAGTATTGCTGAGTTGAGCCGTCAGCTAACTGACGCCCCCGAAGGCAGCATTGTGCGCCTAGCTGCAGGTGAATATCTGTTAGATAAGCCCCTAGTCACAGAAGGCAGCATTCGTGTGGTGGGTGCAGGTGCAGAGCGTACCCGGCTTGTTGCTCGAGGGGCCTTTCCAGCCTGGCGTCATATGCGCGGTACACTCAGTTTGGAAGCACTTAGTTTAGAAGGTATTGGTGCTGATCCTAGCCGTACGCAGGCAAATTTGCTCGAGCTTGATAGTGGCGGCTTAAGTTTGCTGCAAAGCCGTCTGGTGGGCGCGCCCGGTGCGGGTGTGTGGTTAGCTGCTGAGGTAGGG
>JBCCOX010000668.1:0-2855 GCA_039025155.1 Deinococcota bacterium
ATAATAGAGATATTGTGCTAGCAACGATTGATGAGCTAAGTACAAAAAGCATCACGTTTAGTTTCCCAGAGCGAACCTTACAACCAAATCTAGCTTTGCACATTCTGGTGGTGGCGGATTTCTAGGCTCGGCTAAGACAAATTTAATCAAACTGACGGGCAGTGCAGAGGTGCTGCTCGTTTTTTGTGGTACTGACGAACTACGTTTTGGTTGCAGCATGGTTTGATAGTGCCTAATGATCGGTTTAGGAATAGATGCAGGTGCCTCGAGCACCCGTTGGCGACTCATAGACAGTACAGGTGAACTAGCGCGCGGTACAACCGACCCCATCACCGGACATATTTTTACCGCCAGCGACCGCGAGACGAACCTCAATCGCTTGCATGACTTACTTACAAGTGTCCTTGCTGTTGCCACGCCAGATGCCGTCGTGGCAGGCATGACGGGCTTACATCAACACACAGACGCACATGCGCTACTGGTCAATGACATCATCCAAAAACTTGGTTTACCTGCTGGTAAAGTTGTACTCGACAACGATCTGAACGTGGCCTACTTGGGTGTGTTTGCGCCTGGTGAAGGCATTTTATTGTACGCAGGTACAGGCGCAGTTGCCTATCACCAAACAGCAGACGGCGGTGAGGTGCGTGCAGGGGGTTACGGCTATTTAATTGATGATGCTGGTGCAGGCTTTTGGATTGGCCAGCAAGCACTGCGGCAGGTCTTGCGCTGGGTTGATGAAGGCGGCCAACCAAGTGATGCGCTGCTCGCTAGTCATATTTATGATGCACTTGGTACGCGCACGTGGCCAGACATTATGGCGACTGTTTACGGTGGTGGGCGCAGTAAAGTGGCTGCGCTGGTTCCAGTGGTGGTAGCAGCGGCAGATGCAGGGGATAGTGCAGCGCTAGCTATTTTGCAGCAGGCAGGGCGGGAACTTGCCCGACTTGCTAAAGACATTCAGCACCGACTCGCTGAACCTTTACCCGTTGCGTTTTCTGGTGGGATTGCCCAGCATGCCCAGCAGGTGGTGGCAAGTGTGCAAGCTGAGCTGGCAGATGTTCAAGTAGTTACGGCAGAAGCGGATGTGGTGGCAGCGCGGTTGGCGCTGAAGTTAGTGAATTGAGCTTAGCGGCTCGAGCTACCTATTAATCTCCCTAACAACTCTCACTATGAGTTCACAGAGCGTGGTTTGTGTACGTCATGTATACGTCGTTTAGTGGGAGGTGCTCGAGTTACAACATCTTTACTCATAGAAGCATCATCCCTTAACGACCTGAAAGGACAATCATGCAAACCCGGACACTTGGCAAAACTGGCTATCAGGTATCAGAAATTAGCTTTGGCGCGTGGGCTATTGGCGGCAGTTGGGGCGAGGTCAGTGAAGACGACGCTATGCAAGCGCTACATTCAGCGTTAGATAACGGCATCAACTTTTTTGACACCGCAGACGTTTACGGTGATGGCGTCAGCGAGCGGCGCATCGCCCGCTTAAAGCGCGAACGCAACGAGCCCATCATTGTGGCCACCAAAGCTGGGCGGCGCTTGAACCCGCATGAGGCAGATGGCTACAACCGCAAAAACCTCACGGAATTTATTGACCGAAGCCTCAACAACCTCGAGACGGATTGCCTTGACCTCGTGCAACTTCACTGTCCACCGACCGAGGTCTACTACCGCCCAGAAGTGTTTGGCGTGCTCGATGACCTGGTGCAGGAAGGCAAACTGCGTCACTACGGCGTTAGTGTCGAAAAGGTGGAGGAAGCCCTCAAGGCCGTCACCTACCCGAACGTGGCGACGGTGCAGATTATCTTTAATATCTTTCGTCAGCGCCCCATAGAGCTGTTTTTCCGTGAAGCTGAGGCGCACAACGTGGGGATTTTGGCTCGAGTACCTTTAGCCAGTGGATTGTTAACGGGTAAAATGACCGCGTCGTCCACCTTTGCCGAGGACGACCATCGCAACTTTAACCGCTATGGGCAAGCCTTTGACCAAGGTGAGACATTTTCTGGCGTGGACTACGACACGGGCTTAGTTGCAGTGGACAAACTGCGTCCCTTCATACCCGAGGGTGCCACCATGGCGCAACTGGCGTTACGCTGGATTTTGATGTTTGATGCTGTGACCTGTGCCATTCCCGGTGCTAAACGCCCGAGCCAAGTGGAGGATAACGCCGCTGCGGCTGACCTAGCTGCGTTTTCAGATGAGGCGATGGCACAGATGGAAGCAATTTATCAAGATGATATTTTTGCTCAAGTGCATCATCGCTGGTAGTGTTTTAGGTATTTTCTGATGATCTTGTACCGTTTAACGGTAGCACTTTGCTCCTGTCCTTAAACTCAATGTATGTCTAGCCTCGAGCGCGCTGTAGAACTTGCTGCCAAACACCACGCTGGTCAGTGCCAACGCAATGGCACACCTTATTTACTCCACCCACTCCATGTGATGGCATGTGTTGACGACCCAGACGCTAAGATTGTGGCTATTTTGCATGATGTAGTTGAAGATACCCCGTTGACGCTGGATGAGTTGCGGGCTGAGGGCTTTAGTGCTGAGGTGTTGGAGGCTGTCCGCCTAGTAACGAAGTTGGATGATGTCTCTTACGAGGACTACATTGACGCGCTCGCCCATAATCCACTGGCGCGCACGGTGAAGTTAGCAGATTTACGCCACAACATTGACTTAACGCGCTTGGATGAGGTGAAAGATAATGACCTCGAGCGAGCTAGGCAGTATCACCAAGCAATTTTGAAGCTCGAGCAAGCGGCAAAGTGATCTTCATCAGGATTCTATTTGAGGCTTAAGAGAAAAATCTTAGCTCTTATTCCTCATCACTTATTTGTGTTTTTTGGCGG
>JBCCOX010000669.1:0-2853 GCA_039025155.1 Deinococcota bacterium
GGCGTTTACATTTACACCGTGACGCGCCCACTCATTGGCAAGGGCTTTGGTGAGGCCAGCAACGGCGTGTTTGGACGCTGTGTAAGCAGGTACGGTGATGCCGCCTTGAAAACTGAGGAGTGAGGCTATATTGATGATTTTGCCGTGACCTCGAGCTAACATCTGCTTGCCCGCAGCTCGAGCCAAGCGCCAAGTGGCATCTAAATTGACCGCCATCACGGCGTTCCAGTCCTCATCGCTAAACTCAGCGGCAGGTGCGCGGCGGACGATGCCCGCGTTGTTCACTAAAATACTGATGGGCGTGCCGAGGCTGCTACCTACGGCCTCGAGCAAACCATCAGCAGCCTCAACATCTAGTTTAGCAAGGTCACACGGCAATGCCAACGCTTGCTGACCCGCTTCTTTAATAGCATCAAGGGTATCCTCGGCTGGCCTGCGGTTGACGGTCACGGCGACATCCGCCCCAGCTTGGGCTAGGCTGGTGGCGATTGCCTGACCGATACCTGTCGCGCCACCAGTGACGAGCGCAACTTGTCCTGAAAGTGAAATCATAGTGTCACGACCTTTAGAAGAAACTAGAGTGACTCGAGCAATACTTTATCAGCTAGGTGATGGTCATATGTTCAGCGTGCTCGAGCGCGTAGTAAATAAACGCTTTGGTGGCAGCAATATCTTCATCACGTGCAGGTTGTTTGCCTTTGTGGAACGGGTTAGGACGTGCTTGCCAACTTTGGTCAATGAGATGATGCCACTGCTTATCAAGATGCTTTTGTGCCCACGTTGCCCCAGCGGGTTTAGAATGAATACGACCCGTCGCCAGCGTGTGAAGCATGCGGCAGTAACCTAGCACCACAGAGGGTTGCGCCCACTGATTGGCAATCGTGTACTCACCTGCAAAAATCTCACGACTCCACTGGTGCATGGTGGTTTTAACCTCTTGTTTGAGGGAGGTAACATCCACCAACGGGATAAGCGTGGTTGCAGGTGGACCAAATAAGCTGATGCCATATTCACGTGTGACCCAGCGCACAACTAAAGTATTGTCGTGCAAAGATTGGACGAGCTGGCTACTCCCGTTATCTAAGTACCAAAGGGGTACGTTGAGATCAACGTTGGTGAGGACGGCACGAGGAAAGTAGGAGCCATCTAGGTGCTGTGCCCACGGACTAGCAAGTTCAAATAATTCGGCGTGCATGTGCAGCAACTTGCTGAGGGTACTCTCATCCAGTGTGTCCTGAACAACGATGGAGATGTCCACATCGCTGTGTTCATCCCAGTCACCGAGTCCAAACGAGCCTTGTAGATAAACACTTACTAGGTCATTTTTTAAGACATTGTGCAAATTATGGACAAGTTGTGCAAGTACCTGATTGAGGTCGGTGTTAGGTGTGGGCATCATGTATCTGATTGTATAAGAGATGCTGTAATGAGCTGTTCTATCAAGTCGAGATGACTACGGGGTCAGATAACTACGGGTCAGATGACTACAGGGTCAGATGATTACAGGTGTCAACGTACGAAGATGGTTTTGAGGCGTTTGGGGAGAAAGGTGAGTAAACGCCCGTCAACAGCGAGGAGTCCTAGCAAAATGAGGCTCATGCCGGCCAGCATGAGGGGCTCGAGCGTCTCACCTAGAATCATCACACCCAACAGAACAGCACTAACTGGCACAAGTAGTGTCACAAGCAGCACATTGGTCGCACCCGCCACTGCCAAAATGTAAAAGTAGATGAGATACGCTGCTGCCGTACTGATAATCGCCAGCGCGCAAAGTGCCAAGACTGACAAAAGCTCTGGGCGCAGTTGCCACGGTTGGTCGATAATCAGTGAGAGTGGCAACATCATCACACTACTAGCCGTGAGCATCCCTGCGGCGATGACAGTGGTTGGCAGGCCCTTAAACCGACGTGCATAAATCCCTGCAAACGAATACGAAATGCCCGCCGCAATAATGGCAAGTTGGGCTAGCAAGTTACGTCCACCTTGAAGTGATGTTGGCCCCATGAGTACAACAACACCGACAAGACCAAGGATAACGCCCATCATTTTATTGGCTGTCATGGGTTCGTCTTTGGTGAAAAAATGAGCCAAAAGCACAGCGGAAATAGGTGTGGTGGCATTCAAAATGGAGGCTAGCCCACCGGAGATGTGGCTTTGCCCCCAAACGATGAGCGTAAAGGGGACAAAATTGTTTAAAAAGCCCATCACAAAAAACCAGCGCCAGTGTTTTAGAGTTGTGGGCATTTGCTTGCCTGTAGCTAGAACATAAAGATGAAGCGCACAAGCTGCGAGTGCTACGCGCGCAAATACGACTGTTAAGGTGGGTAAGCTGCGCAGGGCGACTTCAATAAAAAAGAACGAACCACCCCACAAAATGGATAAGACAACTAAAAGTGACCAGGTGAGTTTGGTCATGCTGAGGTGATTTTCGGGAGCTGGTTGAGGGGATGAGTTAGCTGCTGATGTTGGTGTCATGGAGATGACCTCCTCGAGGATAGATATTATGACGTAAGCCGGGTTGAGTAAGTGCAGTTTAGCAATGCATGCTCGAGGAGGCTATCTGTTTCTTGTGGTTAACGTGAATTGGCGCTAAAGCGTGGCAACACGTTCTAAAAGCAGTGAGAACATCCCCTCAGCATCAACGTCGGTAATCCATGTGGCATTGGCAGGTTGACCGGAAAACTGCCATGTGTCTACCACGGTAGCGCCAAGTGTCAAGGCTGAAGTTGTTTCAACAGCCACGTGCCTATAAATGCCACCAAAAAGCTCTGGTGCAAGCAGATAAGCAACGCACAACACGTCATGGACAGGGGCGCTATCTTGGTCGTAGATGTCTTTGTAAGCTTTGGCAAA
>JBCCOX010000670.1:0-2838 GCA_039025155.1 Deinococcota bacterium
CCGTCTTGACCAATTAAAAAAGGCCTGCTCTTAGAAAATGCTTGGGTATCAAAATTGGCGAGGACCTGTTTATCTAACTCAATCCAAGCATGTCCAGCGGTGCTGCGGCCGTAGGTTGTGCTGTAGATCGCAACACGACCTTGCACAGCAGGTGCAAAGCGAGATTCGACAAGGGATTTTAATTTTGACCATTTCATGGAGGTACTCTAGTTCGTAAACTTACTGTCTGTCGCACTCTAAAAAATCATTTAAATCTTGTCTACCAAATTGTTTGTCGGACACTGTAATTTCAACAGTGAGATTTGTACGTTGTGGTTCTGCTAAGTTATTTGCCACTGTAGTGGTTTCAAACGTCACAATATGATTTTTGCGCGCACCAATATAAAATGAACTATCCGACCATGCTTCAGCACCTGGTTGAATATTACCTACATTAATCTCAATACTTAAACGATTATGATGTTCATGCAGGCTCAAATTCCCTTGTCTCGCTAGAAGTGGAATTCCAGTAGGAACATGGAACCTACTTGTAGAGGGAGTATCAGGGTATTCTTCCTCTGAAATTAGAACTAATTCGGAATGCTTAGGTATGCTCATCGATATAAAAACATTTTCAGCCAAAATCTTTCCAGCATTTTTAACGTGTGAGCCAATAGAGTTGAGTAGCTTTGTCTCTTTGAGATAGATTGCTATATCTCGATAATAGTTTCTATTTTCCCCAAATGCTATATTGGCATATTCTGAATAGAATAGGGGAATTTCCTCCATCATTGGCAATGTGAGGATTGACGAGTGTAATTTCAGATTTTGCCCAAGTAAGACCCGATTTTCAACGTCTGCAAATTGAAGCTCAAGAGTGGGTTGCTCTGTTAAGCCTTCTCTGACATGAGATATCCCCATACGAGCTATCTCATCAGGGTTAGCTATGCCGGTAGCGTCACTGCGACGAATATAAACCTTATTTGCTTCAACTTTACCGTAACTTTTTGGTAAAAATAAGGGGCGCTCTTGTAGGGGAATCCGAAGAATCCCAACTTGAAGATCATGAAAGTTGTAAGGGAGATAATCAAACTCCAAGGGACGATTCGTTTTACTGCTAACAAACTGCTGCAAATTTCGATTGAGTAGGTGCTCTTGAAGCCCTACCACTTTGCTTCTTCCTCCACGAACTTCTTCTACGCCAATAAGAATATATGCATCTGCACGTCTCCAGCTGTTTGCAAAAGCTAGTAAATCTTTGAGTAGCTTACTTTTTTGTTTGTCAGTCGCTTTGTCAAATGGGTATTGATCACGCTTGAAGTCTAAATACGCAGATTCTTCTTGGTACAAAAGTGATTCAAAAAGCTCATCATCCATCAACTGTTATTCTAAAGCTTTTACCAGGATACTTGAGTTGTAAAGGTATCTTTCAATAAGACAAAGCCCATCCAAGCCACCACACATTGAGTTTGCAGTGCTTTGGATAGGCTTTGTAATCTTTTTTGGTGGTTACTCGAGCAACGTCCTCAACACATACCGCCCAGTATCAATCCTCGCTGACGTCACCCCAATCAGGTAGCGGCGACCTACTTCGGGTGTAAACACAAGGCGAGAATCAAGCCCAGGCCCACCATCATCATTAGCATCAATAAGCTCAAAACTATCGCGGTCAAAAAGTTGTAAGAAGGGGTCAAAGTCGCTACTTTCTAGCTCAATCGTGACCGTCTGTGTGCCGTTTGTTTCTAGATCATAGTAGTCAATGAAACGCCGCGCAATCACGCTGTCACCCAAACTTAAGCTACCGTTACGACCCTCCGGCACACCGATATCTTCGTTATCTGGGGAAATAACATTGATGCGCTCGCGACGCTGGCGCACGGCACCATCAAGCTCTATAGAAAGCGTTGGCGTATAGCTCACGTTGCGGTTGTAGCCCTCAAAGTCAAAGCTGTACGTGCCGCCTTCACAAGATGTTTCAAAATCTGTGCGGCCGTTGTCGTCAACATCCAACTCGCAGACCATCCCGGGGCTACCCTCAGCCACTTGCCACGAAAAAGTGATGGGCGTGTCAATGCGGATGAGGCGGTTGGTATTGGTTGCAGGTAAGCCTGTGATTTGGAGGTTGGTGATGTATGCCTGGGCAAGTTGGCTGCTTGATCCGGTTGGCTCGAGCGTGTTCGTGTTGCCAAAGTCGAGGTCGTTAAAGACCTCATCTGGATCAACTTGAACGCGGTAGCCTCGAGAGACTTCGGTTGCATTCTCCAAAATCCAATCGGTCAGGGCCACAGCACTGGTGTAAATGTCCGGGTCGCCCGCTTCACCACAAGGCACCGAGCCACGGCTGAGAACACCTGCATGATGCCAAATACCACGGTCATCGTGAACCAGTAACGGCCCGCCGCTATCCCCAAAGCAGGGCGCAGCGTTGCCACCCACTTGCAAAATGCACAACTCGCGGTCATCGGTAAAAAAGTTGTCGTTATCAAAACAAACTTGCGGGTCAACCAGCGTACTATTGGCCTCTTGTAGGGTTACTGGTACAGAGCCATCCGCCAGAGAACCCCAACCGATCACCACGGCACTGGCGAGTGGTGCGGTGAGGTCTTCCAGATTGTCTGTTAGAAGTGGAATGGTGGGTTGCTCGCTGAGGCTGGCAAGCTCGAGCAAGGCGATGTCATACCCACGCGCGGTGGCATAATTTTCGTGGATAACAATGCGGCGCACGGTAAATATGTCGCCAAGGCTAGCTTCGGGCGTTTCCAACGTAGCGGTGCTGGTGCGTACGCGCAGGTTACTGGGGGATGTCACGCCGCTATCAACAAAACAGTGAGCTGCGGTAAGGACAATCCCCTGCGTAAG
>JBCCOX010000671.1:0-2838 GCA_039025155.1 Deinococcota bacterium
CGAGCTGGTGACAGCGCCCTACAAGGCATCCTCACCCAAAGTGCTAAGTATCTAGGGATTGCCCTTGCCAACTTGGTGAATACCTTGAGCCCAGACAGTCTTGTGCTAGGTGGCATTTACCGGGACGCGCCTGATCTTTTGCTAGCACCGCTCGAGCAAGAATTGCGCACACGGATGCTGGCAGATGTTGCTGACAGCGTGCGCGTACATATTGATACAGACAATCACCCTGAACTCACTGGCGCAGCACATTACGCGCTAGACAAATTTTTTTATCACTGGACGCAGCCCAGCAACTTACTAGCAATAGCTTAGAAAGGAGAGTGTAATCAACCTCAGCCGCATACAGACACTGTAGATGACATCTCAACGCTAGTTTTTAATATTGACGTTTGAATCTGAGTCACCATCTTCAATCACAGGCAACATCACATGCTTATGGATATACCAACCAAGAAAGGATAGTCATGGACGACATCAGCAAGACAACCCTCTCGAGGCGGCAACTTCTCAAGTTACTCGGCGCTGCGGGCGCAGGTGCGGTGTTACTCCCTCATCTATCATTTCAAGCACGCGCGCAAGGGCTCACCATTCCAGATTCTGGGGCGATGCTGCCTAGCGATGATGTTACGCTGCGCTGGGTAGATAGCGGCGACCAAAAAGCGGTCTTTTTTAGAGAGTTTTTTGCAGCTTACGAAGACGCCCACCCCAACATTCGTGTGGCTTATGACCCGCTACCGTGGAACGAAATTGCCCAAGTTGTGCCCTTGGGTATTCGCAACGGGTCCGCCCACGATGTCTTTCAAGTGCCTCTCAGTGTAAGCCCAGCCCAAGCTGTGAGTGAAGGTTGGGTACAACCTTTAAACGATCTTATCCCTGACTTTGAAGCGTGGAAAGCCAAGTTCCCTGCGGGTGTCTTTTTGCCCGGTGTAACCGACTTTGATGGCAAAACTTATAGTTTCCCGTTTACCAGTGCCAAACGCTACGGCACTCACCTGCTCTACAACAAAGAAATAATGACCCAAGCGGGCTACGACCCTGAAAGTGAGCCGCTTACCTGGACAACCTTTAGAGAGGCTGCTAAAGCGATTACTGAACAAGGTAACGGTAGCTATTACGGGTTCATTATGGGTGGCAACCAGATTAACCGCTGGGCAGATATTATCCGCAACTTTGCCCGCATGGCGGGGGCTGTTGGCGGGGGCGGCTCGCCAGTGGTTGATGACATCAACTTTTTAACGGGTGAATACAACTTTAATAGCGAAGAATACATCGCTGCTGTTGAGCTACTACTGGCCTTGCGAGATGACGGCAGTGTCTTCCCCGGTATTTTGAGTATTAACGCGCCCCAAGCTCGAGCCTTTATGCCCCAAGGTGCTGCTGGCATGATTTTACAGGGACCTTGGAACATTCCACAGTGGGAGCGCGATAACCCCGAGTTTGACTTTGGACTCTCGAGCCAACCTCTGCCAGACGACAGCGAGCCTTGGCCACTCACCATCAGCCAAGGTGGCGCTAACGCTCTATGGATTTTTAGCGGCAGTTCAGTTGCCAATGTTGCTGGGGACATTTTCCACTATTTAGGTACCGTAGAAGGTCAAACGCAATGGGCCAGTATCGTCGGTGTTGCCGACGCACCTGTACTCCCTGAAGCCATTGCTAACGCTGAGCTTGGTGCGCGGGCGCGGCAAGCGCTTACACTCTTTAATGACCAGATTCGTGTTGGCCCTAACCCCGTTGTTAAAAACCCGGATGTCGTACAAGCATCGCTTGAACTGCGCACGCCAGAACCCAGTTTCCCGCAGGTTGTTCAAGGGCTTTACACCGGGCAACTTACCGACGTTCGTGCGGAAATGAACGGCTTACAAGAACGCTACACGGCCGAACTCGAGCGTGCTATTGCTGCTGCTGTTGACAAAGGCGCGCAGGTTTCCCGTGACGATTGGGTATTTAGCAATTGGGATCCTCGAGCCGACTACGGCGCTTCGGACTACGATGCGCTTTAACGATAGATTAGGGTGTGCGTTTGCGCACCCTTCTCAGCTTCCGACAACACATTTACATGAGAATGTCCGCTCAGGTAAAGGCTGATGGTACACCAGAGCGCTACCGCATATAACCCCAAACGGCAGCGCAGTTTATGGCAAGAAGCGTGGAAGCACCGTTGGTGTTATGTCTTTATGTTGCCGTCGCTCATCCTTACAGGGATGTTTACCTTTTATCCAATTATTGCCTCTTGGTATTTTGCCTTTTTGGATTGGTCAGGGTTTACGGCGGCGCGTACCTTTGTAGGACTTGCCAACTTCCGTGAGGTGATGACCGACGACCTATTTTGGGGTGCGTTCCGGCGCTCGATGATCTTCATGGTCACCAGTGTCCCGTTACAGATGGGCTTATCGCTCATTGTAGCTATCGTGCTAAATGACCGTGCGCTCAAGTTAGCACCTGTGTTTCGGACGATGTTTTTTATCCCAGTTGTTACTACCACCGCCATTGTAGGCATTGTAATGAGTTTTGTGTTTAGCCCGTTCAACGGCCCGGTCAATGGCATCTTGCGTAATATGGGTGTCATTTCGCGCCCAATTGACTTTTTGGGTGGTGCAGATACAGCGCTTTGGACAGTCATTGGCGTGTTTGTCTGGAAGTGGTTTGGCATCACCATGATTTATTGGTTGGCGTCATTACAAACTATCCCTCAGGATTTGTATGAGGCGGCTAGGCTAGATGGTGCCACGCGGCCGCAGCTTTTGCGTTACATCATCTTGCCGCTACTTACCCCATTTGCCATCGTCATCTTACTGATTACTGCTGTTGGTTCCCCCAGCGGTGGCCCAGGGC
>JBCCOX010000672.1:0-2837 GCA_039025155.1 Deinococcota bacterium
CCGGCTTGAGGTTAGCTAGAATATCGCGGTTCACCACGTTTTGTACGCCGGTAGCCGTCACCACAACATCTGCCTCGGGCGCAAGCTCAGCGAGTGTACCTGTGTGCCAACCTGCAAACCGCGCTTCTAAACGTTTGTCAGCACTGGTTTCAACCACACTCACCACGCCGCCGTAGGCCCTAGCAGCATCTGCCACGCCCTGCCCCACAAGTCCGTAACCGACGACTACCACGCGCTTACCGTGTAATGACAAAAAGGTGCGCTCGCTAAACGCTTGAAAGGTCATAAGCCCGACCATGTGACGGTTGTGGAGGCCTTCTTTCACAGGTAGGTCGTCCCAGTTAAAAATAGGATAGCGCAGGTTAAGTCCAGCCAGTCGGGTGATGCCAGAACCAGTTGCCTCGAGCGCCACTTGAATGCCCTCGTAACCTGTTTTATGCGCTTGGGTGGTGACATCTGCCCCCATTTCACAAGTGTGAGTGGGCTGCCACTCGAGCACTTTATCTACCCCTTTGTGATACTCAGCCATCGGCATATCTTTCCAGGCGTAGGTTGTTGCACCTTGCTCGGCAAGCCACTCGACTAGGTCGTCGCGCACGGTTGTGGGGTTGCAAGTAACCGTAAACAGCTCAGCACCTTTGTCCATAAATGCGTGCAGCGCGGTCATCACGTTGTAGCTGATGTGTCCTGAATAAACTAACCGCACACCTTTTAAACTAGGGAGCGCCTCACAGGCAGCCGCAGTAATCGGCATGTTTTGCTGTGTCCACTGATGCATTTGCTCAAATGAAATTGCCGATGTTGACGTTGTGGTTGAGGATGTCATTAGCTGACCTTCTTTCGTAGTGTGATGCTACAAGTAGCTGTATCGCTTTGAAAACATTGCTGTAGAAGATGAGATGGTTTGGGACACATCAAGTGTAGTTCTGCTTTCAAGACGATATTATCTAGCAGCCCTATTCACCATGAGCTGTAATGACAAGTTTGCGTGCGCCGCCCCGGTCACGATGTTCGCACAAATAAATCCCTTGCCACGTGCCAAGTGCCAGTTTGCCATTCTGAATCGGCAACGTAAGCGAAGACCCTAGGAGTGACGCTTTGATATGGGCAGGCATGTCGTCAGGGCCTTCATACGTGTGTTCAAAATAGCTGATGTTTTCTGAAACAAGTTCGTTGAAATGCCGTTCAAAGTCACGCCGCACATCAGCAGAGGCATTTTCGTTGAGGGTTAAACTGGCGGAGGTGTGTTGAATGAACACATGTAAGAGGCCGCGCTCGAGCTGCGTTATTTCAGGGAGTGCTTGCACAACTTCCTGTGTAATTAAGTGAAAGCCACGCGGGTGTGCGCTCAAGGTGAGGTGTGTTTGGTAGTGAGGCATAATTGTCTATCATACCTAGCGTCAAGAGGTGCCGGGACGAGTTTTGACGGATTACCGCAAAGCCATCCTTTAGATATTGCGATAAAGAAAGCACGAGCAAAAAATTGTGAAATATTTCTTTTGATGTCTCCTAAAGCGTTTGTGAGATAGCTTGGCATCAGCTCATGTAGCTCGTCTAGGATAAAACATCTCGGAGATTTACCCATTGCTTGTACATTTCTTTGTCTGTGACGCTATTTCTAACACTTCCTGAGGCTGTCATGTAGAACATCTTCTAAATTTTCGGATAAGCTCAAAACGTTTAGGGTTTAGGGGTTGATTGCTATCATCAAGATGTCTCGAAAGTAACTCACCTCACCTGCTGACGTAAGCAGTAATGCCGTTTCAAATACCTGCTTCGGTAAGATAGATGCATCTATGAAAACCCTCGGGATCGATCTAGGCGGCACTAAAATTGCGGTAGCCATTGTTGATGACGGTACACTTTTAAGCAAACACCAAGTTGAAACTCCTAAAACTGGGCAAGATGCTGTCTTTGACGCCATGGCCGACGCTGCGCGCGTGTTACTAACCGACCACACAGACATTCACGCGGTCGGCATCGGCTCGCCCGGTCCGCTCGACTTTGGTAAAGGCGAGATTATTTTTGCGCCCAATATTCCGGGTATGACGCATGCGCCGATTGTGCGTGGGCTCGAGGAGCGCCTTAAACTCCCGGTGAGTCTCGAGAACGACGCCAACGCCGCCGGCTACGCTGAGCACCTTTATGGCGCAGCCCAAGACGTAGAAAGTAGTATCTATATCACTATTTCTACGGGAATTGGTGGCGGCATCTTTTTGGGCGATCACATTTGGCGTGGCGCGCACGGATTAGCGGGTGAAATTGGTCACATGACTTTACAGTCAGACGGTGAGGTCGGCGGTGACGGTCACTTTGGTGGCTGGGAGGCCATTGCGGCTGGGCGGGCCATTGCCAGGGACGGTAGCTACGTGTTTAACAGCGTCATGTCTACCAAAGATATTTTTGCCAAAGCTAAAGACGGTGACCACCACGCGCTCAAAATTGTTGATAGAGCAGCCCGGTATACTGGTATTGGCATTGCCAATTTGTTCAAAGCCTTTGACCCCCATGCGTTTATTATTGGTGGTGGGCTCATTAATACAGGTGCGTTTTACTTTGACAAAGTGCGCGCGTGGTTAGCAGATTATCTCGAGGGCTATCCTCAGCCAACCTTGAGGTTTGCCAAACTTGGGGTTGATGCTGGCGTGATTGGTGCGGCCGCGGTGGCTGCGCTAAGTGTGAAAGACTAGATAGATGTTAAAGACTAGATAGGCAAGGTACGTGAAAGACTGACGACGACCTCAGCACAAATCTTAGTCAAGCCTCCGCTAATACGAAATCCGCGCTGGACGAGATGATGCCTTTAGGCATTATTCGAGATATAAGCGGATTTCGTA
>JBCCOX010000673.1:0-2835 GCA_039025155.1 Deinococcota bacterium
ATGAGGCTAACGTCCTTTAAGAGCAGCATCAATTTGCCGTTTGGCATCTTTTTTAGCTTGTTGCTGGCGTTTGTCGTAGTTTTTACGGCCGCGGCCTAGGGCAACATCAATCTTGGCCCAGCCGTCTTTGAAGTAAAGCTTAGTAGGGACTAGGGTGAGGCCTTTGCGCTCGAGCCCCCTTGTAATCTCGGTAATTTCGCGGCGGTCAAGCAGTAATTTGCGACTGCGCAGTGGGTCGTGGTTGTTGTAGCTAGCTTCGGCGTAGATGGGAATGTGCATTCCCTCGAGCCACACCTCACCTTTTTTCACCCGCGCAAAAGCTTCAGCGAGCGTGCCGCCCCCTTGCCGCAAAGACTTAACTTCACTTCCCAATAACACCAGACCTGCTTGATAGGTCTCGAGTAACTCGTAATCAAACGATGCACGACGGTTGCGAATAACGACATCCTTCATTGGACTTGTATGCTAGCAGGCATTGGTAGCTTGAGACATCAACTAGCTCACCTTGCTAAAAGATTTACCTGATGCCAGCAAAAAAGCGCGCAGGTTGCCCCACACGCTTTGATCTAATACCCGAATCTAGTTTACGGAATCACAAACGTCACGTCTTCAATAAACTGCCCAGTACCAATTGTTAATGTGTATTCACCTGACTCAAGTAGTTCGTCAATAGGCAAGGGAACTGAGAATGGACTGAAGGTACAGAATAAAATAGTAGGAGGACCAAATGGCTCTCTCATAGCAATTGACCGAATGTAAAACGAATCGCTAACACGCCCTTGGTCAACTTCATCAAGTGTTCTCCCAAATGAAAAACATGCGGTCATGTTGACTAAAACCTCGCTTGCGCTGCGCACGTCTATATCGGTAATGGATACATTATTGTCGTAGAAATATAATGATGAAAGTGTCATTTCTTGTGCTTCAACAACCACGTCGTTGATTTGTGAACCAGTCACAATGACAGTACTGTATTGTTGTGCCACTTCCCAAAATTCGTCTGCTGTTACTGGACTAAACTCATTAACACCCTGAGATTGAAGGAAGTACTGCGTATTTGCTTGCGGCACAATCCTTAACCTACTACCCCGGTTGTCATCATCTACAAACGCAGCCGCCAACACGCGGTTAGCTTGGTCAACACGCTTGATTCTGCCAAGCTCACCTTCAAACGTTGGCAGGGTTGTCGTTGGTGTATCTACAAATCTCTGTAACTCTGGCGTGGTGAAAGTCGTCCCAATGGTTAATGGTGTATTAGGTTCCCCGACCAAAAGTAGTTCTGTTGTTGCGGGAACTGGGGCGGGAGCATAGTACGCTTCAACGCGGTCTTGAAACGCTTGACTTGTCTCGTCCCAACCTCTGGTAAAGCGAGTTACAGGGCTGTTGACGAGGGCAATTGTCAGGCTGAACCTAAACGGACTACCTAGGGGTGCGTCTGGGTCAAAAGGAAAGCGCACGGTGAAACTCACTATGCCACTTTCGCCTGCTGGGATGGTTCTAGTGCCGTTGGTGTTTCTGACAACATAGCCGTATTCCAAGACAGTTATGTCATCTGCGACTGCATCAGCATCTGTTTGGACTTGAGCAACTTCGGCAGGTAAGTAGCCCTGAAAGTCAGATTCTTCAGGCACTTGCTGAAGTTGACCGTTACGCAGGGTGACGGTGTGAGCAGGGCGTACCGCACGAACAACCTCTGGGTTAGTGATGGGATTACCAGCAGCATCGCGCACGCCTGTTAAAGCAGTGCCAGCAACCGTGTAGTCACGAGCAATAGCAATCAAGTTTAAGTTATCCAAATTTTGACCACTACCGTTGACAACTTCCAAGCTAAGGCTCATGTAGCGTTCGCCATTGGTGTCAATAACGGTACGTCCTAAGACGGAGAGGCCAATGCCGTTGACTAAAGCTTGACTTTCAACAGTCGAGGGCTCATCGCCAGCAGTGAAGGTGAGGGTGGCGGTACCGAGGATGTCATTATCAAAACCAGCATCAACGCCAGCGCCAATATCCTCAACTTGGCTACAGCTTGCCAAGACCACAAGCAACAAACACAAGACTACAGAGAAGGGATTTACCTTCTTAGGCATAATTCATCCTTTCTACAAAATGTAAAGCATGATTAGCTCACAAGACCACACTGTGAGTAGTCTTGCAATCACACGTTTGGGGGAGTTAATAAGCAATTTAAAAATCAGCAATATAGCTAACTTCGGAGCACTATAGTTGTTCATTTCAATAATCCAGCGCTAAACACGTTACGATAAACCCATCATGAAACGCATTTTAATTACAGGTGCCAACCGTGGACTCGGTCTAGAACTCGCCAAACAGTATCAAGCAGCCGGCTGGGAGGTTCTCGCAACCTGCCGCCAACCTGACCAAGCCAGTGACTTGCATGCACTTGGACTCACGCCTCTTGCCCTAAACATAGCTGATGACGCATCCATCGCAGCGTTGGCAAACGAGGTTCAAGATATGCCACTGGATATTGTTTTTAACAACGCGGGCATGTTTGGTCCTAGGGGTCTGCCCGTTGATGAACTCGAGGCTGAGACGTGGCTCAAGGTTCTCCAAGTAAATACCATCGCGCCTATGCTGGTCACGCAGGCCTTGCTCGAGAACGTTGCAGCTAGCCAAGATAAACTCATCGTTTTTATGAGCAGCAACTTGGGTAGTATCGCCAGAAGCTCCGGCGGCGAGTACATTTACCGCAGTTCCAAAGCTGCCCTCAACATGACTGCGGCAACGCTTGCCAACGACCTCGCCCCGCGCGGCATTCGTGTCATCTCCATGAGCCCCGGCTGGGTGCGGACTGATATGGGCGGGAACAGCGCG
>JBCCOX010000674.1:0-2834 GCA_039025155.1 Deinococcota bacterium
AGCGCGTGTTTGGTTGCGTGATACCAAGCTCCTAGCAAAGTGTAAATTTTCCCACCCACGCTCGATATATTGATGATTTTGCCTGCGCGTTTATCGCGCATGTGGGGCAGCACTAACTGGGTGAGCCGCGCAAGTCCAAATATATTCACCTCAAACTGCCTGCGGGCGTCCTCAATGGGGATATCTTCAACCGCACCATAAATGGCATAGCCAGCATTGTTTACCAGCACATCCACACCACCGTTTTGCTGCGTAATGGTGTCCACCACAGCGCGAATGTCATCATCTTGGGTGATGTCCATTTTGAGCGGAATGGCCCCAAGTTCTTTCAGGTCGTCCATTTTTTCAACGCGGCGCGCTGCCACGTAGACCGTTAAACCATCAGCTAAAAGTTGCTTGGCAGTGGCTTTACCAATACCCGACGATGCACCAGTTACAAGGGCAATTTGTTGAGACATGTTGACGCTCCTTAGTTATCTTGTGCGTCTCCGCCCTAGGAAAATATATTTAAGCAGGACGTGAACGTAGTCATACTATAAAATTGCAACTAGGAGAGATGAATACCCAAACCACCGATAAGTTTGCACAATCCTATGAACACTCGCATGTTTGTTCAAGCTGTAGTAGGTGAACACTATCTTTTTGCTAGGCTAGGTTTATGACTCAGCCTAACCCTGTTAAGCTGCTTGAGCTCAAGACATTACTTGCACGCCACGTGCCAGATGAAGGCCCGCTCGAGACAAACATTGCTGGGGTCTATGTCTACAAAACAAGCCACCCACACACTCGCCAACCAGAGCGCTACGACGCAGGTGTGGTGATTATGGCCAGCGGTCAAAAGCGCTGCTATATCAACAACAAGCTTTACAACTACAACGCTGGCAGTTACTTAGCCGTGTTTTTACCCATGCCTGTTGAAGTTGAGGTTGTTGAAGCCAGCCCCGAAGACCCCTTGTTACTCGTTGGCTTACAACTTGACCTACGCCGTTTGGCAGAACTTTTACTCCAACTTGATAGGCTCGAGTCACCTTCTACACACGCTCAAGACAACACAACTTCTACCTCTGGCATCTTTTCAGCACCCCTACCTGACGCTTTGTTAGACGCCACCATCCGGCTACTCAAAACACTAGATAGCCCAGCCGACCAAGCCGTCTTAGGTCAAAGCATCATCACCGAAATTTATTACCGTTTACTGGTTGATAACAATACACGTGAACTTAGCCATCTGCTAGCCCAACGTGGGCAGATTCAACAAATTGCTAGAGCGGTTGACCACATCAACCAACATTTAGACGAGCCTGTGGTGATTGCCAATTTAGCCGCTGAAGCCAACATGAGCATGTCGCACTTTCACAAGTGTTTTAAAGATGTGATGCATATGTCGCCCTTGCAATATGCCAAGTCTATGAAACTGTTCAAAGCGCAGTCGCTGATTCAAGCAGGCACGCAGGTTAGTCAAGCTGGCTATGCCGTTGGCTACAACAGCGCCGCCCAGTTTAGCCGCGAGTACAAACGGCAGTTTGGGGTGACACCATCACTACAGTCTTTGGGAAGCTGAGCGCTTGGGCAAGCGTCAATCTGCAGATGGCGTTGTCACTGCCCGGCGCGATTTAGCATCATCTGCTAGCGGCACAATATTGAGCAAGCGGTAACGCATAACCTCGCTAGCGGTAACACCTGTAGGCAAGGCTGCTTCAAACCTGAGGTTACTGCCGTGACTGCTGTTGTACACCGTGGCATAGGTGCTACCAAGCAACTCATTTTCAGCATCAAACAGCAAAAAGCTCACGATGACATAAGGAACATCATCGCCGCTAAAATTGCTGAGTCTGCCCTGAATAGCAATAGGATTGGCAGCAGGACTGTCATTCTCAGCTTGAACTAGGTTGCTTTCTACGCTAAACGTATCGCCTTTGAACAGGGGACGGCGTAAAAAAGTGTCTTGATCGTTGTCGCTGAGGCGCTCGAGCCACACCTCTATATTGGCATCCTGCGTAGCGGTGAATGTATCTGCAAAGGGAAAATAGCTAAGTGAGTCGCCCACCACGGCGTAGCGCCGCGTACTCCCTTGGGCAAGGTCTTCGCGCCACGGCGTTGTACCGCGCCACTGCCCCGCCACGTAGACATCTGCCCCAGCCGGGTCACTGACAAGGGTTACAGTCACCCTAGGCGTGAGTTCATGGTGCAGGTAAAGCGTTCCAAACGCACTCACTGCCGCAAAACAACCAACGAGTAAAAGGCTACGAGCGCGCCGCCAACCTCCGGGAAACGTGCGCCGGACGGGCGGTAGCAGGGTAATCGGCAAACTGAGTACAGCCAAGCTAGCTGACCAGACACCGCCGTAAATCAAAAATCTGAGTGCCAACATCATGATTAGGGTTAGTTTACGCTACAGCTCGGGGTGATGTCGTGCTCGAGCCTCCCTGCCAACACCTCAGCAAGCGTCTTAGCCTGACTAATCGTATCGTTCACACTCACGCCATAGTAGCTATTACCTGTGAGGTAAAGGTCATTTGGCAGTCTATTCATGATGTCATCAACGCGGTCACGGTGTCCCAACGTATATTGAGCAATACCTTTCGGCCAGCGGATGTCATGCACAAACTCGGGTTGTGCAGTGATGCCTAGGGTAATCTCGAGATCACGTTTTACAGTCTTCAACACGTCTTGCTCAGCTAGCTCGCAGATAGTTGGCTGACGGTATCCGCCAAGCAACACCCGTAAAAGCACCTTGCCATCTGGCGCGCGGTCTGCAAACAGAGACGACGTAAACAGCACACCTAAACTCTCAACTTGCTGACCACCCTGTTGTTCACTGGGAACTAAAAACC
>JBCCOX010000675.1:0-2832 GCA_039025155.1 Deinococcota bacterium
ACACCAAGGACCGCCGTCTAGCTCAGTTGCGCCAAACTCGCGCTTCACCAAGCCGTAGCCCCAATCACGAAACGCACCCTCGGTAAATTTCATAATGTTGCCTTTGTGAACGAGCGTAACCGAAGGTAAATCATTTTCAATGGCGTAGTTGACCGCCCCGCGCACGAGGCGTTCCGTGCCTTCTTGGGAGACGGGTTTAATGCCAATCCCAGCCGTGTCTGGAAAGCGGATTTTGCCGTAAGATTCTGGGAAAGATGCTTGCAAGTACTCGAGGAACTTCTTAACCTCGTCACTGCCTTCTTTGTATTCGATACCAGCGTAAATATCTTCGGTATTTTCCCGGAAGATGACCATGTCAATGTCTTCAGGCTTTTTAACTGGGCTAGGCACACCCTCAAAATAGCGCACTGGACGTACACAAGCGTACAAATCAAGCTTTTGGCGTAGCGCTACATTAATAGAGCGAATGCCGCCGCCAACAGGTGTCGTGAGCGGCCCTTTGATTGCCACGATGTACTCGTCAATAGCCGTAAGTGTTTCTTCAGGCAGCCAAACAACCTCACCGTAAACGTCGTTGGCTTTGTCGCCTGCGTAGACTTCCATCCAAGCAATAGACTTGCTGCCGCCATAAGCTTTGTTTACGGCAGCGTCAATCACCCGCTGAGATGCCGCCCAAATGTCCGGCCCAGTGCCGTCACCTTCAATAAAGCCGATGATGGGTTTATCGCCAACTTGCAATTCACCGTTAACAATGCTGATCTTGTCGCCTTCGGGAACGGTGATGTGTTTAAACGCCATGCTATGCCTCCATTATGAAATTAATACTTGTAGTCTAGCACGCTTTTTAAAGCTGCGATGAAGATGCTCATGTATCAAGGATGGCTAGGTACTGGCAAGGTGTATGAGGTTCATAGTAGTTTGTGCATGTCACCTCTTTATAATTTGTTTACAAATTCAATCTACCCATGACAGACCTGTGTTGAGTCTGTTGTGTTATGTCTAAGATGATATAGAGTTGGGCACATAGCAACGCCAAAAAGGCTTTGGGTCTATAGTTGTAACGGTTGTGAGGTTCTCAGATCGGTTTGAAAAACACATGAGAACTATAAGCTTACAATGAATCATTCAAACGTCCTCGAGCCTTTACTAAAACACGCCTACACATCGAGAACGCCAACCAATGAAAGGTATGAACTATGTCTGACAATATGTCTGGTCAGGGCATGATAAACGCCGGAAATACGCAGATGTTTGCGGTCCAACTTACGGCAGTTATAGAAGATGAAACTAAGCGCATGTCTGCTGCTGAAGTGCTCGCCCAAGAACTTGGTGTAGAACCCGACAAAGTGTTTAAGCTCATCTCCAGTGCGCCTAAAAAAATCTCGCAGGCTATGCCACAGGTTGATGCTGAGAATATGGCTGCGTTGTGTCAAAGCGCTGGGCTCGAGGTCGATCTCATCGCCGTCCAAGCCAAGCGCCCGGCAGCTAGACCGCAACCTAGACCTGCGCCGGTAGTCGCTCAGCCAGTGCAGACAGCTTCAGCTCGGGCTTCATCTTCAAGATCAGCCTCAGCTCAACGAGAGCAGAGGAGGCCGCCAAGTGACTCACAAGGTGGTTGGGGCGGTCTGCCGCCGTTTGCTGTAAACCCATACTTTACAATGCTGACCAAACCTAAAGACACCTTGCGCACCTTGTTAGACGGACCCTACACGAACAGCGATCTAAGCTTGGTTGTGTTACTGGGCGGTCTGAGCACTGTACTCATATTGCTAGTTGTTCTGGGACCGCTATCTACGGTTGTCGCTGCAGGGTTGGATGCACCTGCTGGTGCAATAACCGGTGCCGCTATCGTTTTGGCACTATTCACAGCTATTAGTACGATTGTTAGTTTGTACTTCACCGGATTTTTATATGCTTGGGTGGGTGCGAAGTTATTTGATGGCAACGGTAGCTATCGTGATGCTCGTTTTGCCTATGCATGGGCACTTATTCCAGGAGTTTGGCTCAATGTTATTGTCTTTGTACTGATGATACCTACACTTCCACAGATTATTTCATCAGCGTCATCAGGTGTGCCAGCAAGTGGGTCTCCTCTGTACGGGTTTGCATCGTTTTTAGCGTTTATCGGCGGCTTTTGGATATTGGTTGTGCAATGTCGCGCCCTTGCAGAAGCACACGGATTTTCTGCTTGGAAAGGCTTTGGAACAGTTCTCATTACAGGGATTTTGAGCGGTCTGATCATAGGGGGGCTGCAGACGATATTCATTGGTATTTTGGGTGCTGTGTTGAGCGTGTTTGTGTAGTTCTGAGGTCGATAATGCACATAGAAAGGGCCCGAGCCTACCCTCATCAGGTAAAGCTCGAGCTTTGCCTCCTGCCAAAACTACTAATCCAAATGATTACTTTTCAGCAAGGAGCTTGCTATGTCAGATGGAAATAACGAAAAAGCTTTTGTTATACGTTTAGATAGTGTCATTGCTAATCCACTAGTACGCCAAGACATTGCTAAAAAGCTTGCTGATGAATTAGGCATTAGTGAAAACAACGTATATGAGCTTATTTCTGAAGCACCACAAATTATTTCTGCAACTATGACTCAGGAAGAAGCTGAGGCTATGGCGACTTCGTGTAGAGATGCAGGGCTCGAGGTCAGTCTTATGCCAACATCTCAAACTGCAAAATTGGCATTTCCCCAACAGGCTACGCGTATTACGGCTTCAAATAATGGCGTTACACCTAACAAAATTCTGGGTAGCTTACCACCTTTTGGATTAAATAGTCCCTATATTACGATTCATTTTAAGCCTAGAGAAACAATGCGTACATTGCTTA
>JBCCOX010000676.1:0-2831 GCA_039025155.1 Deinococcota bacterium
CGAGCAGGTTGTGGTCGCCACCAAAGTACGCGGTGCTATGGGCGCTAATGGTGCCGAGGGTAGAAGTCACCCACTCCAACGTGAAGGCCTCTCGCGACGCTGGATTATGAAAGCCTGTGAAGATTCCTTGCAGCGGTTGCAAGTTGATTACATTGATCTGTATCAAGTTCACTGGGTAGACAACCAAGTGCCAATTGAAGAAACCCTCTCTGCCCTGACGGACTTAGTCCACAGAGGCTACGTGCGTTACATTGGCTGTTCCAACTTTAGTGCGTGGCGCTTGATGCAGGCACTTTGGGCAGCCGACAAACACGGGTACGAATCGTTTGTGTCCATTCAGCCTGAGTACAATATATCCGACCCTATTCGCGAAGAATTTGAGCGTGAACTAGCCCGCGTCTGTGAGACTTACGATATTGGCGTGGTGCCATATAGCCCACTCGCAGGCGGCTTTTTAACCGGTAAATACCGCCGCGACCAAGAGTTGCCAGACAGCGTTCGCGCTAAGGGCATTTCCAAACGCTTTTCAGATAAAAACTGGAACATTATTGAGGCTGTTGTGGACATCGCTGGGAAGCACAACGTGCATCCTGCACAAGTTTCTTTGGCGTGGTTGCTCTCCAAGTCTTATATGACGGCGCCTATTGTTGGGGCAAACAGTGTTGAGCAGCTTCAAGGGGTGTTGCCAGCAGCGACGCTCGAGCTAAGCCCAGACGATATCACCCGCCTAGATGAGGTTTCTAGCTGGGAACTTTCGCGAACAGAACTAGAAATTTAATACCAGTTTAGCCTTGTCTTCACGCTTGAAATTGAGGAAGCTCACATATGTTGAGCGTGACAATAGCGTTCTCACTATTACAAGAGACTTGCCCTGAGTCTTTCATCTTTGCTTGACACCTGTCACGGAGGTCATGATGACGCACGCAGCCTCGAGCCCTAAAGTCACTGTTATTGGTGCAGGTAGTCTGTTTTTTGGCCGGCAGGCCATCTGGCAGATGGTTGACTCACCGCATTTAAATAGCGGCACACTTTCTTTAGTTGATACAAATCCCAAACGGCTTGAAACACTCAAAATAGTTGCCGAGAAAGTCATTGCTGAAACAGGGGTGACGCTCACTCTAGAAACCTCAGACAATTGGCAAGATGCGCTGCCGGGTTCTGATTTTGTCGTCTTAAGTTTTGCCCGCGACACAGTGAAGTACCGTGGCATCGACTGTAACGTATCCGAAAAATACGGTATTCGTATGTGCTCAGGTGACACAATTGGGCCCGGTGGGGTGTTTCGGGCTATGCGCGAGTTTCCCTTGATTCTCGAGTGTGCCAAAGACATTGAACGCCTTTGCTCTGAGGCTTGGGTAATTAACTACATCAACCCCTCGGCAGTTCACGGCATTGGGTTACAGCAGTTTGCACCTAAACTCAAAAGCTTTGCGCTTTGCGACAGCCTGCATATGCCGCACATCAAACAGCGCTATGCTGCACGGGCTGGCATCATCAAACCGGATGAGCCTCTGAGCGAAGACATCAACACACGCTTTGACATGCGCATTGCCGGGGTCAATCACTTCACCTGGATGCTTAAAGCTGAGTTTGATGGTCAGGATGTTATGCCCAACATCGCTGAGAGTATTCGTCAGCAAGCTGCTACCGAAACAGATGGCGGCGACACAGGTGCCAAAGCTAAATTCAACAGCAAAATTGGCTACACGCTCTATGAAGCTTTTGGCGTTGTACCTGTTTGCGTAGCCCACACCAAAGAGTATGTGCGCTACTGGCAAGGCCTAGGCAAACTACTCGATGAGGTACCCCCACTATCCATTTGGGAAACTGAAGACCGCTACGCGCGGCACGATGCTATGTGGAAGGAGCTCGAGGACTTTGCTAGCGGTAAAACGCCTATATCTCAGTACATGACAACCTTTGGTCCCGATCACGCTACCGACATCATCGAAAACATGGTGGGCAACTTAGCTAAACCTTTTTACATCAACACAACAAATCAAGGTGCTGTTACCAACATGCGTGACGACGCATTTTTGGAATTACTTTGCGATGTTGATATGTCTGGCCCCAAACCGCGCCCAGTTGGGGAAATGCCGCGCGGTTTACGGGCCATGCAAGAAATTATTTTAGAAACGCATGAGCTTACTGCCGAGGCTATTTTCAAACAGGACAAAACACTGTTAAGACGTGCGCTGTTAACTGATCCGCTCACCAACTCACTTGCTGATACAGATGCGTTAATGGGGGAATTGCTCGAGCAAGAACGTGAGGTCTTACCGGCCTATTGGTACTAGTAATCCCACTGTCTTGACTTCAACGTCCATAATGTCAATATTTATAGCCTCGGTCTTTATGACTCTGATGTTCATCACCTTGATGTTTATGACGTTCATGTCTGTAACAATACTTGTTGCGAAATATCAAACCTCAGCACGCTTCTCAATGACTTCACCATCAACTTGGACAATCTGGGCAGTAAATACGGTGTTGCCAATATCCTCCGGCTGAATATGCACAGGCCCTTGAATCCAAGTTGCTTCATAGTTGGGATAAAAAGGTTCGTCATAAGCGACATCTAACAGCTTGCCGTTGCGGTAGTACTCAACGTAATCAACCTTTTCTGGATACAGCGAGGCCACGCGGATCCAGCGTTTACCCGCTTGCACCATGTGGGGTTCAAAACCTTGAAAGTAGTAGTGGTCTTCGGTGGCAAGTGGCTCGAGCACAATCCCCAACCCCTCTGCCATACGGCGGGCAAAATAGCTGTCTTCACCCGCAGTAATGCCCCAATCTGCAGGTACGTCTTGCTTGGTGTGATTGTTGTAGTA
>JBCCOX010000677.1:0-2804 GCA_039025155.1 Deinococcota bacterium
CCGTGTGCGGCAAGGTCAGCGGCTTAGCCTTCAGCTAGATGGACGCACCGCATTTATAGATGAAACCCGCGCGCTGGTCGCCATTGCCGAAACCAACGCTGACACTGGCCGCATGAAGTTAGTACGTGTCTGGCAAGAAGGTATTTGATAACAGTTAGACGAGCACTCGTTACAGCCTGATAACCAGTCATACGGATTCCGATTGAACACTGCATAAACTCTGACGTGTTTATTCCGTTCCCAACGGAACCCGTATCTTTTTCTACGCATTCCATGCGGGTTAATTCCTTCGGGAATTAACCGGAAACGGTATCACTCGATGTGTCGTCAATAGCGAAGGGGGAAAGGTGAGATTTCATCAGACACACCTTATGCTCACGCCAACGCCTGTATCACAACATCGCAGGATTGCTATTGACTAGCTGATACTGCACGACCAAGGTAAATATTAACTAAACTTGACGCCGTATTTGCTGTCAGAGACGCCGTCTAACGGGTTGACTTTGTTTAGAAATTAGCTTGGCGATGCAATACTCAGTTTAAAATTTTGAATTTACTGGGTTGGTAGTGATGTGCTTAGTTTCAATGTTTAATTTATTAAAAAATGCTATTTTCAGTAAAGATAAAATCAAATAATGGCAAACCTTTATAAGTATCAGATGTGGTTTGCTTGCTTATCTCAAGTTGATGCAACAGTAGATGTTGCTTCTACTGATAGCTATTGACATTACAGAGAGTATCTTAAGAGCAAATGTATCTCGTGGAGTTGCTGAAACAACTATTCAACAAAAATACTATGGACGCCTGAACACTAGCTTTGTCAAGGTTAAAGATCAAGATGTGAGCAACTAGTTTTGCTGAAAAACTGTGATAACACGGGTTTCATCTGGGTACATAAAACCTTGGCGGCGAGCTAGGTGCTCGAGCGTAGTCTCATTATTTCGGTAGATGAGCTTGGTGTTAATACCTGCTATATCTGTTTGCAAGCTTGTAATATCTTGCTCTAAGCGGACAACCTGCGCACGAGCCTCGAGCCAGCGGTTGGTTTCAACCATAATCATGCCCAGTGCATGAAACGTGCCAATGACAACAAGTAAGGTTGTCAGCACGGTGCTTATGCTCACGGCTTCGCGCTGTTGCGTTTGTATGGCACGCTCACTCTGGCGTGATCTTGTACGACTATTAGGGCCGCGCTGGCTGCTTTGATCGTTTGGGTTGCTGACAGCTTGCGGACTTAAAGACTGCCGTCTAGCGGCAAGATCAAACGGGGCAAAGCTAGACTTTAGAACCCTAGATTGTAGAACCTCAGATTGTAGAACCTCAGCACTGCTCAAGCCGCTAGTGCTGCGTGCTGTTGCGTTACGCGCAGACGCTCTGGAACGCAATGAAAGTTTATTAATCACGAGACAACTCCTTGAATCAAAATGGCTTCGCGTAAAAAGCGCGCGGCGTCTTCGGGGGGGGTAGGGTTGGTGTAAAACCCACTTCCCCAGTCAAAGCCCATAGATTGTGTAAGCCGTGGCAGTAGTTTAATGTGCCAATCGTATCCTTCTACACCTGTTTTTGGCAAGGTGTGCAGCAACATTGTATACGGCGGGTGGTTTAATGCAGAGTTGAGGGCGCTGAGCACCGTCTGCAAACTTTCCGCTAATAAGGGCATAAGATTGCTGGCCAGAGCGGTAAAACTACTATTTGATTGGCGCGGCAAAAGCCACACTTCAAAAGGTTGCTTAGAGGCAAACGGCGTAAGTGCGACAAATGCATCATTATACGTAATGAGCCGTTCGCGCCCGTCTAGCTCAGCGCGCCAGATGTCCTCAAATAAATTGCGCCCCTCACGCTGATAGTAGGCCTGCGCACTGCTGCACTCTTGCTCGAGCCACAAACTGCTCACGGGTAAGCCTAGCACCTGTCCATGAGGATGATCATAGAGTGCCCCGGCACTTTTACCCACACTGCGTATAAGTTGTATATGGTTGATGTTGGCTTGACTTGCCATGCGCGTTAGCCTGTCTTGGTACACCTTAAGCACGTCTACGACGTGTTCACGCGGCATGGTCTCGAGCGTCATGTGGGCTTCTGGATGTTCAATGACTAGTTCTTGATGGCCACAGTTGGTCGCTTGCTGATACAACCCTTGTTGCTCAACCTTAAACGCTTGGGGTGTGACGAGTGCGTTGGGTACGTCTACAACCCGAATACGCCAGTCGGGGCTGTTAGGCCGCGAGGTTTGTGGGCGCAACGCGCGTACTTCATTGCCTAAACTAGCTTCATTGCCCGGTGACAGAGGAGAGCGTTGGGGCGGTACAACGCTACCGTATACCGAGGCTTCTAAGCCTCGCTCAGGCGAGATCATAATCCAAGCGTCACTAAAAATATCTTTGCGAAACTGCGGCATGATGAGCTTTCTTGATCAAGGTGTCACTACAAACGTTAGACTTGCAACGTTAACTACGTGTAACGAAATAGCAATAACTACATCCCTCTAAACAGTAGTCATAAATAGATATTCACAGAACACGAATCAAAAACATGTGAGATAGCAGCATAGATGGTGACATGGATAGATTACAGTGATGGCTATCGTGAAATCTCTAAAGTGAGCGTGCGAATAAGATTTAAGGGCATAGTTTAATAGAGGCATAGCTTGATAACTGCATAGGGCAATAAAAACGTGAATAATCGCGTTACAGGCAGGCTCACTATAGCACAACATCAAGATTTTGTGAACGCTTGGTGAAGAATTTGGGTAAGGTTCTAAATGCGCCTGAAAACATATTTTAAATGTCCTAGACACACTTGAA
>JBCCOX010000678.1:0-2792 GCA_039025155.1 Deinococcota bacterium
ATTAGTACGAAAGCCGGTATTAACCTGCATGAGTTTGCTCTCACTGAGTGCAGCAACAAAACACTACGGTGCTGTTACCGCACTAGCTGGGGTGGATGTGACCATTCACCCCGGCAGTTGTGTAGGCTTAATTGGTCACAACGGCGCTGGTAAATCCACCCTAAGCCAAATTATGGCGGGGACGCTCAGCATGACCAACGGGCAGCTTGTTGTTGAAGATAGTCCCATTGATGCTTTCACAGCCCGCCGTGCACATGAGCTGGGCATTCGCTGTGTGTTTCAAGAGTTATCGCTTTGCCCTAATTTGACGGTCATTGAAAATACCCGCTTAATGCACCGTGACCTCAGCGGTTGGGGTTGGCGCAGTCGTGCTCGCAAGCTCATTCAAGACAGTTTAGACACCATCTTCCCAGATCACGGCGTACCGCTTAACGCACAAATTGCCAGCTTGCCCCTTGTCAAACGGCAAATGGTGGAAATTGCTAGGGCGTTTACCGTGCGTGATGGTGACGGCGGCAGTGACCTCAAGCTCATCATTTTGGATGAACCCACCTCGTCCTTAGATGCAACTAGCAGCGCGCAACTGCTCAATTACTTGCACAGGTTTGTAGCAGAAGGCGGCAGTTGTGTGTTCATCTCTCATATTCTTGATGAGGTGCTCGAGGTTGCCGAGCGTGTCATCGTCATGCGAGATGCCAAAGTGGTTGCCGACAAACGTGTAATCGGTGCAGCAAGCAACCTCCGCAAAGAGGATTTAGTTGCCCTCATGGGAGATGTCACCACCGAAGGTGAGCAGCAGCATCAGAACCAACAGGCAGGTGAGGTTATCATCTCACAACAACGCCCCCAAGATACAGCAGCGTTTCAGGCCGCCGCGCACGAGGTGATTGGCATTGGCGGCTTAGCAGGACACGGACAAGATGACTTTTTACGCACGCTTATGCTGGCGCGCAAGCAGCACCCTAAACGTGCGTTTATCGCTGGAGACCGGCAGCACGACGGTGTGTTCCCGCTTTGGTCAATTCGTAAAAACATCAGCCCACGGGCTTACCCAAAGTTGCAGCAGGCTGGCTTGAGGCGGGGCTTTGTTGATGATAAAGCTGAAACGGCGCTAGCTGAACAGTGGCGCACCCAAATTGGCATTCGCACACCTCACGTGGATGAGGCAATTACCAGCTTAAGCGGCGGCAACCAACAAAAAACGCTGTTTGCACGTGCGCTCGCGTCCGACGCTGAGGTGATCTTAATGGACGATCCCTTACGCGGGGTGGATGTTGGCACTAAGCATGACATCTATGCCATGATTCAAACTGAAGCTTCTCAGGGGCGCTGTTTTATTTGGTACAGCACCGAAATTGACGAACTCTTTTACTGTGACCGCGTGTATATTTTCCGTAACGGAGGTATTGTGAAGGTACTCGAGCAACCCAACATTAACGAAGCAAGCATTCTCGAGGCGTCGTTTTAGAGATGTAACCATCGCATCACTCGACCTTATGGTGTAAGAGTCATCATCATGGTGTAAGAGTCATCATCCTAGCGTCTTATTTATCAAATGCCTGAGTTTGAAACGATAAATCCTAAAATACATTTTCATTAGTGAATATTATTTATGAACTTATGAAAAGCCAAAAATACTCAATATCTGTAGTAATATCATCTCAACCTAAGGTCACTGGCATCATGAACTCAATTCCACATTAAGTATGGTCAACCTACCTAGCTCGAGCGGACTTACCCGGACACAACGGCTACCTAGACTGTTGCGGGCTGCGCTACCTGCGCTGGCACTCGCACTCATTTTGCTAGCTATTTTCAACTTGCAACCAAGGGCACGCAGCTATTTTGGCCTCAACTTGCTTCTAAATTTGTCCATCCCCATCATCTTTGCCACTCTTGCACAGATGTTTATCCTCACACTGGGTGACTTGGACTTATCTATCGGTGGGTTCGTGAGTTTAGTTGCGTGCATCACCGTAACGCATTTGGCAACCCAACCGTGGCTAGGTGTGCTTATGCTCATCGGCTGTATTGGATTGTACGGCTTACTTGGCGCGCTCATCAGTTGGCGTAACTTACCGGCCATTGTGGTGACCCTGGGCATGTCCTTTGTGTGGTTTGGGCTGGCGGTGTTGGTGCTACCTTCACCCGGCGGTACGACACCAAGTTGGTTAACTCAGGCACTGCGAATACAACCACCCTTTGTACCCTTACCTATTGTGGTGGCAGTTGTGAGTGGCATCGCCATTCACCTTGCGTTTATGACCTCAGCGGGTGGGGTGGTGTTGCGGGCAGCAGGTGGGAACGCCAAAGCGCTACGCCAAGCGGGCTGGTCGCTGCTCACTATTCGTGTGCAGCTTTACTGCCTCAGCGGGCTAATGGGTGTGCTGTCTGGCTTAACTCTTACGGGGATTACAACCTCCGCAGATAGCAACATTGCCTTGCGCTACACGCTAGTCTCGATTGCTGCAGCTATTTTGGGAGGTTGTGAGTTTGTGGGCGGGCGCGTGTCGCCCATTGGCGCTGTGTTGGGCGCACTCACCATGACCTTGGCTGCGTCGTTTTTGTCGTTTTTACGCATTTCCCCCGACTGGCAAATTGGTGTGCAAGGCGTCATCTTGATTCTAGTGTTGGGCTTGCGAGCGGGGCTAGATTGGTGGGAGCGGCGCGCATGACACAACCATCACCAAAGTCAGCAACAGAGTCGTCAACAGCATCACCTAAACGCATAGTCCTCACAAATTATCCGTGGTTGTGGTCGTTTGTAGCTGCCATACTCGTCTGGGGAATTA
>JBCCOX010000679.1:0-2779 GCA_039025155.1 Deinococcota bacterium
ATAATAGAGATATTGTGCTAGCAACGATTGATGAGCTAAGTACAAAAAGCATCACGTTTAGTTTCCCAGAGCGAACCTTACAACCAAATCTAGCTTTGCACATTCTGGTGGTGGCGGATTTCTAGGCTCGGCTAAGACAAACTCAACTAACCTCAACTCAATCAACCTAACGAGCAGCACCCACGCACTGCTCGTTTTTTGTGGTTCAAGTTAATCAGTGGGCTTCGCTAGCAGCGCGGCGCAGTTGGCTCGAGGAAATATCCATGCGGAACTCGAGCGCCGTAAACATATCCTCAAACCCGGCTGGAATGCTTAAATCGGCAAGCTGGACAAGCTGCTGTGAACGCACACTCTTGCGACTTGCCACCAAAAAGCTGCAGCCAGCCTCGCGGAGGTTTGTGAGTGCAGCGAGCATCGCTGGCTTACTGTGGTCATAAAACCGGGTATCCATAAGCCGGGTTGCAGTATCTGCTCCCACAACAAAAATGCTGTTAGGAAAAAAGTGCGCTTTATCCACAAAAAGTGAGTTGCGACTTAGGATAACAGGCGCTTCAGTCACAAATTGGGTCACGCGGCTGTAGGCGCGTAGTAAGTCAATCTCACCTTTGTCCGCATTAGTTAGCGCCAGTTCAAAGCTTGCTGGGCGGCCGCTGTGGTCACTGGCGGCCCTAGCTAGTTCTAAGTGACCCGCATGAAGGGGGTCAAATGAGCCGGGCAGTAACAGCGCGTTTGGGTAGCTGTCAGGCAAGCTCACCTGCATATGCTGATCAATGTAAATCAGTTCAGGCTTTTGAGTGTTTTCTATTTGCCAAGATAGCTGCGGCGTGAACTGGCTAGTTAGGGTTTCACTTGCCAAAAGACCTGCTAGCAAGCTGTTTGTCGGCGCACGCACACCTGAGGCTAAGCTGATGACATAAAGCAGTAAACGGCCTACAAGTTCTTCTTCTTGCGAGCGGGTACGCGCACCCTTGGTCAGCACAAGGTCTAGCTGAAGGATGCCGAGGCCGTCATAACTGGCGATAGCAACCCGGTGATCACCGCGTTTTGTGCGCCCGGTAGCAATCGTGGCTGTAAGCCCGACCCCAAAGCTGAGGCCAGTTTGAGCAGAGCTTGGCTCGAGCACTTCCGCGCGTTCATACGCTTGTTTGGCTAGTGCTACGGCTACCTCTACAGACGTGTAGCTGCTTGGCTCATAGCCCACAGCTTCAATGAGTGAGGCTTGGGCGTAGCGATCAACCGCTTCAATAATGCTGCGCGATGAGCCTGCTTGCGCGTGCAGCCACGCTAGCGCAGTGCTACCTGCACCGGCAAAATTAAGGACAAACCGCCGGGGCGTAGTGTGAATGTGCTGAACAGCATAGCTAATCTGTGAGGGAAGTGGCTCGAGGCTCACAGCAATATCTCTTGAAACACGTTATTTATAGTCATCTTCGGGTGATACGCTAAGTAGAAAGAACGCGCGTGGTAAACGTCTAGCACGCTCATCACCATAGCCCTGTTGCGCTGTAAGAACATCAGCCGATGTTACAGCCTTGGTAGAACTTGGGAAGGTATGGCGTTATGGCAATGCTAGGCTGTACCAATGTCAGAACCTCCCGCTAAATCTGTTGCGCTAATTGCGCACGACAAGAAAAAACTCGACCTTGCTATTTTTGCCAAAGACCATGCAAGTGTCCTGCAGCAGTTTTCACTCATTGCCACTGGTACTACGGGTGGCATTTTGCAAGATAAAGCAGGGCTTACGGTTACCCGTTTACTGTCTGGCCCGTTAGGCGGCGACCAACAAATTGGCGCGAGGGTTGCCCAAGACTTGGTTATTGCCGTCATTTTTTTTCGAGACCCGCTCACCGCTCAACCCCACGAGCCAGATGTCTCTGCCTTAATGCGCATTTGTGATGTTCACAACGTGCCACTTGCAACCAACTTAGCCAGTGCTGAGGCAATCATTGCGTGGTTGGAAGGTTAGGGCGTACCTTAAAAAGATAACCCTAACGACATTCATAACCCAAATTCGGGAAGAATTGACAGCCAACCAAAATTTGATGTCCTCACTAAACAGCGTCAAAAGACTAACGCCTTGATCTCATCAAAAGCCGTTATCATAGATGGTTAAGTGCACTTGGTGGCAACTGGCGGTAACGCAAATGTAGATGTGCATCTGAAAGGAGCAGCTATGCCTCGAGGCGCAGGGGGGACAAGTGGCGGCATTCCGCAGTTTTTTATCGGCCTTGCCATGATGATTGTGGGCGGCTATTTATTGCTCAACGCTATTCGGGTAAGCCATAATTTTGGCTTAGGAAGCGTTCTCTACCGCATTAACGGCGTGGGTGTTACGGGTGGCATGGTACTTATCCCGTTTATTGCGGGCGTTGTCATAATTTTTTATGACTCGAGGAAAATCTTCGGCTGGATTCTCATGATAGGCGCAGTTGCCTCGCTCATTTTTGGGGTCATCAGCACGATTCAATTTCGCCTCAACAGCATGTCTGCGTTTGACTTGTTGCTTATTTTGATACTTTTATTTGGCGGCGTTGGTCTCTTTTTAGGCGCACTCAACGACGCAGACAACGGCATCCGCTAGTAGATATGCATCAACATAAGATGGCATTCTTTTTAGACGATAAGCTTAGCCAAGTAGTAAGCCAATACCAAATAACAAAGTAAACGCAGCGCTCGAGAGGGTCATTTGTTTGAGCATGGGTGCAAGTTCAACATCTTGATGTGTCCAGATATAACGCCCATTGACAATAAATAATGGTGCGGACACAACAAATAACCA
>JBCCOX010000680.1:0-2772 GCA_039025155.1 Deinococcota bacterium
CACCGTTGATGGTGAACGCTGTTTCACCACTCGTAAATAGTGCTACTGAGGACGGATAATCAACGTTTTCTCGAGCGTAGCCGTTTTCAACCCACTGTTGCATAGTCCGCAGGGCTGTCTTGGCTTCATCGCTGGCGTTGACCATGCCGTCAGCCACGAGAGGCGGCGCACCTGCTTGTTGATTGAGCAAACTGTAGAAAATCCGAAATACGTTCCCTGCTTCGTTGGAGTTACCAAACGATAGCGGCAAATAACCTGCGTCAGCGATTTGTTGCAGGCTAGTGCTGAAGTTGTCTGCACCATCGATGCCTAAGGGTAGTCCATCGTCACCAAGTAAGCCCACCTCGCTCAAAATTTCTTTGTTGTAGTAAAGAATAATCGAGTGAACATCAAACGGGATGCCGTAAAGTTGACCATCTATGGTGGCAGCCTCAACTAAACCCGGTTGATAATCATCTTTGGAAATACCGGCAGCGGCCAGTTCTTCGTCGCTGATAGGACGCAACACCCCTTGTTCAATCCCCAGTGGGTAGCGTGACATGTGGTAGGTCATCACGTCAGGTTGTTCGCCCACAGCAGCAGAGGTTTGCACTTTGGTGTAAAACGGCACGCCCCACTCGAGCGTTGTAGCATTAATTTGGATATCGTCGTGGGTGGCGTTAAACTCGTCAATGAGCGCTTTCATGCGCACGCCGTCACCGCCGGATAAAAAGTCCCACCAGACAACCTCAGTTTGGGCAAATGCCACGCTCAATAGTGCTACAACTAGACCAATACCAAGTAGTTTTTGTTTCATCTATCTCTCCTCGTACCTCTAACAATGAGCATCCCAGAGGTGAATTTAACTTAGGGTTGATGGCGTAAACCTGCTCCTAAAGTATCTTGATGGTCACCTCACTTCCCTCGAGTTGCTTTTGCCAAAGACTCAAGTGGCAGCTTGGGACTGCGATCCATGTAGAGCAAGCCGTTTTGCTCTTGAAAGGTATCGGTCAGTTGGGTGTAACAAAACCCAGCTAGGTCGGTCGAAATCGCCTTAACCATGGCGGCGTAAAGCTCTAAAAGTTGCTCAGGACTACTCACTTCTTGGTAGCCCCAGCCTGCTTCTTCGGGTGTAGGACTGTAGCGGATGCCGCCAAATTCACTGAGGATGATGGGTTCATCTGTCACGGGCGATGTTGCGAGTACAGTGGCACGTCCGTGCCCCAACAAGACGTTAAAACTGGTGTGTTGACTGGCTTCGACTGAACCGTAGCGCGCTGCAATCACTTCTACATCGCGGGTGTAATCGTGTAGGGTCAGTAAGTCACTTTCAACGTGCTCCCAGCCGTCATTGCCAATAACAAGTCGGCTTGGGTCGAGGGCTTTGGTGAGGTGATACAAACCAGCAACAAAGTTTTGCTGTGCTTGGGAGTGGGCTAAGTCAGATACACCCCAAGATTCGTTAAAGCAAACCCACGTCACCACGCAAGGGTGGTTGTAATCGCGTTCAATGACCTCGAGCCACTCTTTGGTCAAACGCCCAATACTATCGGGTGTAAAGTGATAGGCACTAGGCATTTCTTCCCAGACCAGCAAACCCAGTTTGTCTGCCCAGTACAAAAAGCGCGGGTCTTCAATTTTTTGGTGCTTGCGCACGCCGTTAAACCCCATGGCTTTAGCAAGTTCGACGTCTTTTTTAAGCGCGTCACTGCTTGGGGCTGCTAGAAGACTTTCTTCCCAGTAGCCCTGGTCAAGCGCAAGGCGCAAAAAGTAAGGGCGGCGATTGAGGGAAAATTTGCCTTCTCGCGCTTCTATTGAGCGCAGCGCGGTATAAGATGTGACCTCATCAACAACCTCTGCCCCTTGTTTAAGGGTGAGTTCAACATCAATTAAGTTGGGCTGCTCGGGTGACCACGCCACGCGGTGCCATTCTTCAAACCCGTTGAGGGCTAAATTGATAGTGCGCTCGAGGCTCGTTTTTCCCAGCTTTAACGTGTCGTCAGCAAGGGTTTCACCATTACAGCTAAGCTTTACGTCTAGGCTGAGGCCGTCACCATTCGTAGGAAGCTCACTCACATCAAACCGGCACGCAATGCTGTGACCGTGATCGCTAAAGTGCGGCGTCATGCGAATGCGGTTGAGGTGGGTTTGGGAAACAGGCTCGAGCCAAACAGTCTGCCAAATACCCGTCGTACGCGGATACCAAATGCCGTGTGGTTGTTCCTGCCAATCTTGTTTACCGCGTGGTTGGCTTAGATCATGCGGGTCGTCTTCAGCGCGTACAGTGATCGTTTGTTCGCCACTTACTAACACATCGGTGATATCTGCCCAAAACGGCGTATGACCACCTTCGTGCGTTACAACAAGTTGACCATTCACCCATACCCGTGCGCAGTAGTCAACTGCGCCAAAATGTAGGTGAACACGCTTAGCCTGCCAATCTTCAGGAACCTGAAATTGCCGCTGATACCAAATGACCGGGTGAAAGCTCTCATCGTGAAGACCAGACAAAGGTGCTTCTGGGGGGAAAGGAACGCAGATCTGACCGCTCCACGTCATGTCGTGATGCCACTCGGTAGTATCAAATGAATAATTCCAAAGACCGTTTAAGTTGAGCCAAGCAGCGCGCCTCAATTGAGGACGTGGATAGTCAGTCACTAAGTTCACCTCGTTTTTGAATTGCTGTGTTTTAGTTTGTAGACTTTGAGTCATAAGTTTTGAGTCGTAAGGCTTGACTTATAGGGTTTGTTTCATAAGGCTATAGATGTGAGCTTTGAGGTTTTGCGCCATAGA
>JBCCOX010000681.1:0-2760 GCA_039025155.1 Deinococcota bacterium
ATACAGCACACCCCAAGACATCACTAACGGTGTACGCGCGCTCGCCCTTGCGTTATCAGAACTTGCAGGTTGAGTGTGATGGCCCCTGAGTATCTTTAAAGGTTGACAAATAGCGCTTACAGGTCACGAAGGGCAGCGTTGTGAGGGTGCTTAGACAAGGAGATGGGGGGAACGGGGAAGGGGAGAGACCGTCAGATAGGGCGTATGTATTACGTTTACAGGACATTGGCACATGGAATTGCAGTTTTATAGAGATTTTGCCTCAATAGATAACATTGAGCAGCTTCTCTGGGGGGTCAACACCAGCGTATTTTGGCAAATTTGCGAGCCGCAAGAAAGAGAGTAGGGGAGATCGCCTCAAGTACATGCTACAAATCGTTAGAATTGGTGTTGTCATCAGCATCATCAGCTAAGCTTGTGATATGTAGCAACGCTACGATGATGTGATATATGCGTTGGGGTACACATAGCTTGCATCTGATGACATCCTTTCCTCGAGCATGACATCCAACATCAATAGTCTGTAACAGTATCTTGTGAAACTGCTTATAAAATTATTATAAGATTGTTAAAAGTAGTTTTGTAAGGTAGTTATATAATTAAAAATATTTCGGAAAATTATAATCCGAAGCGTGCGTAAATATCATCTACAAAGCGCAAATACCAACTTGTTTCAAAGGCACGTGCCAAAGCCTCACCTTTAAGTGGGTTAGCGGCGTCTGCCTCGAGCACATCCTGAAGCGGCTGCCCGGTATCCCAGCAGATAAGACTTGCCCGCTGAACGATCTCATAAGCATCTTCACGGCTCAGACCTTGGTCAATGAGTAGGTGCAACACCCGCTGCGAGTGAATGAGTCCGTGAAAGCGTTCTAAGTTGGTTTGCATTGTGTCTGGGTAGACCTCGAGCTGATTGAGTACCCTTGTAAGGCGTTTGGTTAAATAGCTGGCCAGGGTCGTGGAATCTGGTAAAATAACCCGCTCTACCGATGAATGGCTGATGTCGCGTTCGTGCCACAGCGCAACGTTCTCGAGCCCAGCTTGCAAGTTGCTGCGTAGTAACCGCACCAGCCCAGAAATATTTTCGCTAGCGATGGGATTTTTTTTATGGGGCATACTGGAGCTGCCCGTTTGCCCTTTACGAAAACCTTCTTGGGCTTCGCGCACTTCGCTGCGTTGAAGGTGGCGAATTTCTAAGGCGATGCGCTCTAAGCTAGTTCCTAAAATGGTAAGTGCACTCAAAACCTCCGCATGACGGTCGCGGGCAACGGTTTGATTGCTGATGGGATCTGCGCGTAGCCCCAAGACCTCAGCCACATGTGTTTCAACTCCTGGGGGGATGTGTGCGTAGGTTCCTACCGAGCCAGAGGCCATGGCGACGCCAATCACATCTCTAGCGCGCTCGAGCCGTTCTATATCACGCATTAGCGCGCTGTAAAAGTTTAAAAACTTAAGCCCAAAACTCATCGGTTCGCCGTGAATGCCATGACTGCGCCCAATGCAGGGCGTGTACTTGTGCGTGATCGCAATCTGTTTCACAGCCTCCATCAATTGATGAACGTCTTGCACAATGAGCGTGAGTGCGCGCACCAGCGCCAAGTTTTGCGCCGTATCCACAATGTCTGTACTGGTCAGTCCTAAGTGAATGTAACGTCCCACATCACCTGCACGTTCGGTGAGGGCGCGGGTGAACGCGACGACGTCGTGACGCGTTTCTTGCTCGAGCACCTCAATGCGGCCCACAAAAGTATCGTCTAATGTTTCAGGGAGTCGCTCACGTAGCGTCTGAGTCGTGCCAGCGGGAATCTCCCCCAAAGCTTCCCAGGCAGCAGTTACTGCCAGTTCAACCTCGAGCCACCTGCTATATTTGCTAGTTTCTGACCAAAGTGCGTCCATGTCGGGGGTGCTGTAGCGTGCAATCACAGCCTGAGTATATCGTGATAGCCATCTAAAATAACGCTTGGTTAAGGTAAGTTTTGCTACAATAGCTCAACGACATCAATTTGTAATGCCTTACTACGTGTGAGTTGGAGTAACAAAACGTCACATGTGAGGTTGCTGGTATGTGTTTTCGATGATGTATATCGACATCGGCGTGGTGGGCTTGGATGTTAAGTGCCCGCAGCACATCTCACTTGATGGCGTTAAAACTTAGTAGGCACTAAATGAAGGCATCAGATGCTGTGATGACCAAGTTGACTTGGCTAAGTTAATTTGATTTTGCACTTGCAACTCAAATGCTGTGATCTGATGTAGACATGCAGCCTACACGTCATAAGGAGTTTAAATCTGTGGACCGGGAACTGGCAGAAGTTGAGGCTTTTGTAGCTGCGCAAGCGCCGTTTGACCAGTTGGACGCACATAGTTTAACGCGCTTCGTGCGAACTTTAACCGTGCGTTACGTACGGCGGGGCAGCACTATTTTGACGATTGGCGACCCTAATCACGAACTTTATTTGCTGCGTAGTGGGGCCGTGGAATTGCGTGATGATTCGGGCGTGCTCATCACCCAGTTATGTGAGGGAGCTTGCTTCGGCTATCCATCATTGCTAACCAGAGGTGTGGTGGAACGGCAAGTGGTGGCGCTCGAGGACACCCTACTCTACTGCTTACCCGAGCAAGACTTTCACAACTTGCGTAGGCAACTGCCCAGCTTTGACCAATTTTTCAGTGAGGCTCACGCTGAACGTGTCCGCCAAGCGCTAAGCGACTTTCAACAAGCTCAGCCACTTGCACCTGCCAGCAATCAACTGATGACCTTGC
>JBCCOX010000682.1:0-2759 GCA_039025155.1 Deinococcota bacterium
CTTTAGTCGATTAAAACATATTCCACGACCGTCTCGAGCGCCAGTCTTATCTGCGCGATATAGTAAAGCGCACTATGACGACCACTGTATCCACGACCCATGTATCAACAACCACCGCATCCTCAATCAACGCATCCTCAATCCATGTCATTGACTCGCACACCGCAGGTGAACCTACTAGGGTTGTCACAGCCGGCTTCCCTGAGCTTACTGGTGATACGCTTGCTGACAAACTAGACGACCTCAAAACCCACTTTGATCATTACCGAGCAGCAATTATTAACGAACCACGCGGGTCAGATGTGCTGGTGGGCGCGCTTTTGTGTGACCCAGACAATCCTACGAGCAGTGCTGGCGTCATCTTTTTTAACAACGTGGGCTACTTGGGTATGTGTGGACATGGCACGATTGGTGTCGTTGAAACACTCGCCCACCTCGGCCGTTTAAGCGTGGGGCAACACCATCTCGATACACCTGTCGGAACCGTAACCGTCAACTTACACGAGGACGGCACTGTAAGCGTTCACAACGTGCCAAGTTACCGTCGTCACACAGCTGTTCAGGTCGAGGTTCCCGGCTATGGACAGGTTACAGGTGATGTGGCTTGGGGTGGCAATTGGTTTTTTTTGGTGGATGTTGACAGCTTACCGTTTCAAGTTCACATCAACCTCAGTCGCGTTGATAGCCTCACCAGTCTGAGTGAGGCCGTCCGTCAAGCGTTGCGGAATGCCAACATCACAGGTGAAGATAATGCCGAGATTGACCACATCGAGCTATGTACCCATACAACGGATGTGGATGCGGACGCCCAAAATTTTGTCCTCTGCCCCGGTACAGCTTACGACCGTTCACCCTGTGGGACAGGTACAAGTGCCAAACTCGCTTGTCTGGCTGCAGACGGCAAACTGGCCGAGGGTGTACGCTGGCGGCAAGCAAGTATCATCGGCAGTATGTTTGAAGGGCACTATGAGCTTATTTGTGACGGCGGTGATGCGGGCAAAATACGCCCCACCATCCGCGGACGCGCCCACATCACAGCACAAAGTGAGTTACGTTTGAGTCCAGAAGACCCTTTTTGCTGGGGAATTACCGACGCTAACATCAGCACAGGCAATACAGCCCTGTCAGCCCTGTCAGCCCCGTCATCTGAAGCATCTCTGTCATCTGAAGCAGCATCATGACAAACCAGGTGACGATAGTTGGCGCGGGCGTCATCGGACTGGCAACAGCTTATTACGCGGTTCAAAAAGGCTTTGAGGTTACCGTCATTGACCAAGGCACGCCTGTGCGCGATGGCACGTCATTTGGCAACGCTGGCATGATTGTGCCCAGCCACATTATTCCACTAGCAGCACCGGGGGTTGTCCGTCAGGGCGTGCGCTGGCTTGCTGACCCCGAAAGCCCGTTTTACATCAAACCGCGTTTAGACTGGGACTTGTTCAGATGGGGTTGGCATTTTTGGCGGGCGTCTACGGCTACACATGTTGCCCGTAGCGCGCCAATTTTGCAGGCGCTTAACATGGCGAGTAAGCAGTGTTATCAGGACATGGCAGAAACGCTAGATGATTTTGAATTAGCATCGCGCGGGTTATTGATATTGTGTAACAGCGATAAAGGGCTCGAGGAAGAATCACACGTTGCCGAACAGGCTCAGACTTTGGGCATGCCTGCTCAGGTTTTAGACAAAGCTGAGGTTGACGCCTTAGAACCAGATGTAGACCTGAATGTTGTTGGTGGCGTTTACTTTCCAGAAGATGCCCACCTCGAGCCCAGACGGTTTATGGGTGCGCTGCAGAAGTGGCTCGAGCAACACCACGTCACCTTCCACTGGCAGACTACCGTTGAGTGTGCCATCCGCGAAGGTCACAGGTTGCGCGCATTAAACATCACATTGGCAGATACACCCCAAGAACTTCCTATTGAGAACCTTGTGCTCTGTACGGGTAGTTGGTCGCCCACGCTTGCGCAAAGCCTTAGTCTGCGCTTACCTATGCAAGCTGGCAAAGGTTACAGCCTTACCTTGCCAGACGCTCCCATACACCCCAAGCATCCAGCCATTTTAAGTGAGGCGAAAGTTGCCATCAGCCCGTTTCAGCAGGCTTTACGTATTGGCGGCACAATGGAACTCGCGGGACTAGATCGCAGCATTAACCCGCGCCGCGTGCAGGGCATTATTAAATCTGCGTGTCAGTATTACCCTGCATTACGTGCCGATAATTTTACAGATATACCCGTTTGGCACGGGTTACGTCCTTGCTCGCCGGACGGTCTCCCCTATGTTGGGCGCAGCCACGCGGCGGATAATTTACTGATTGCAACCGGCCACGCCATGATGGGCTTAAGCCTAGCGCCAATAACAGGCAAACTGATGAGCGACGTGCTAGCAGGTGAACCTACAGGTTTGGCACTGACGGGGCTCGAGCCCGACCGCTACGCACGCTAATCCAATATCAATACGCACACGTGCCACCCTTGTGAAGATTATGCGAAGATCGTGAGAAGATTGATATTTACCCTCCCAATAACGCAACAAATCTAGTCTTAGACTTGCTTACTGCGTTTTTAGATGAGTAAATAAGGTATCTCTTACCCCTGTACTTCCACACAAGCTTCACATGGTAGTTGCTTGGAGTCCGATTCCAAAGCAGAGTTATGCCGTCCCAGCGCGTATCCTCAAATTATGAAGCAACGTTTTGCAGGTTAAATCAGTACCTACATCAAGTCTCCAACTCACCTACCCACCCTCTACAAAGAGCAGA
>JBCCOX010000683.1:0-2748 GCA_039025155.1 Deinococcota bacterium
CCCCGCTTAATCAACGTTTTTCCTAGTCACCATCACTGTCGCTAAAGGTCACGGTAATACCGAGTTGATTTGCCATATCCACTTTGGTGAGGACTACAAGTTCGCGTACAGCCTCATAAACTGCTTCAACTTTGGCTGGCTTCTCGTAAACAGCTTGGGCTAAGGGAATGTCAACCACATCTATCGCTTCAAACGCCACTGCAAACCCGTTGGCAAGTTGATTGGCAAGTTGGTCATCTGCCGTGAGGAAGTTAAGGTAGTCATCAAGCCCTAGTTGACCATCAGCTTGATCGTTATACAGCGCAAGTTGGATGCCCTCGAGCTTACTGCGGGTTAGCTGCAAAGAACTGCCACTTAGGTAGCCTAGTGCCAATTCAGGTTGGGGCTCTCCCCCATTGTCATTACCTAGCGGTGCACCAAGTTCATCCCTAGCCAATTGCTCGAGGTTGGCAATAAGCTCGTTAACCAATATATTGAGGGAGTCCTTAATGCTGCTACTTGCATCTTCAGCAACTACAAAACGACTTGTATAGTCACCACCTTCGGGTAACCAAAAGTCACGCAGACCGCGCGCTTCAATTGCTAGATTTTGCGATAGAGCTAGCAAGTAGTTAAGTCTACGGGCGTCGTTTTGCAAGATGTTAAGCACATCTTCAGGGGCAGTTTCTTGAAAGAGGATATACTCTATGGCCCCTACTCCTTTGACCGTAGACCCTTCACCTGAAAGGCTTTCAGCGGTGATGTCTTTGGAACTTGCCAGCAGGTCTTCAATAAGGTTCGTGCGGGGCATTTTGCTAATACGGTTGTGCAAGATCATCGTTTCAAAACCAGCCAGTGAAAACAGCTCACACTTCTGCCAGGTGAGGGCTGTTTCCAACCAAGCGGCTCGAGCTTGCTGCAGGTTAGCTACATCTTGACTGTCATAAAAGCTTTGTACGTGAGTTGCAAGGTCATCTGCACTTGCCACAAACTGTTCATGACACGGCAAAATTACGTTTTCACTGAGGCTGGTAAGCATCGCGCGCCGATCAAATTCGCCAGCTTGAGCGCGAACACTCGATAAAATGCTGAATAAGATGAATACGGTTACCAAGGTCAGTGCTAGGCCTATCAATAAGCTACGTTTTTGAACGGCTGATGTTATCACTTTATCCCTCCTAAAGGGATCTTAAAAAGCTGAGAAGTTGCTCGCGCTGCTCGCGGCTAAGTTGCTTAAAATTTTCTTGACTAGCTTCTGCTTCGCCACCATGCCACAAAATAGCTTCCTCGAGGTTGCGGGCGCGGCCGTCGTGCAAATAAGTAGTGTGTTTGTTGACCGTCTCAAACAAGCCAATCCCCCACAGTGGTGGCGTGCGCCACTCGCGCCCGGTTGCTTGAAAATCACTGAGGCCGTCTGCTAGGCCGTCGCCCATGTCATGTAAAAGCAAGTTGGTATACGGGCGAATCTGCTGATAAGAGAGCGCCGGAATGGTTGGATGAATGCCGGTAGTCACTGACTCGAGGTGACACCCACTACAGCCAATGTCACTAAACAGGACAGCACCAGCTTGAACATCTGGCGTGTCAATATCGCGCTGGGCAGGAACGGCGAGTGTACTGGAATAAAGTGTAACTTTAAGCAAATCATCAGCAATGATTTCGGGTTCAGTTTGGGCGTTGCTGCCAGAAAGCGCTTGTAAACACGCCTGTTGATCAGGAGCACAATGTGCGCCTGGAAAAATATCGGTGGTAATGCCAATATCACCTGAAAACGCAGCAGAGGTTTGTTGCAAAATACTAGGTTGCTCAGCTTTCCAGCCAAAACGTCCTACGGTCATACGTTGGTTTAGAACATCCCAAACCCAATTAGGCCTGCCAGAAATGCCATCACCATCTTGGTCATTTGGATCAGCCCAAGTAAGTAGATCTGCTTCATTAATAGCCTCGAGCAAACCCAAACCAATCATCTGATTGGCGACCCGCCCAGACATAACGACCTCTGGATGAAACTCGCCATAAGCTAAATTCTCAAAACGGTAGTGTGGTTTGCGCAAACTGTAAGATGTACCGTCTGGATATTCGCCGGCAATTTCTTCGTAATCAATAAAAAAATCGCCTTCTTTGGGTACGTCTAAAATGGCGTGATCTTGAAATTGCATGCCGTAATTAGGTTCAGGACTGCGTTCACCGTAAATGTCACGCTCGTTGATGCCTAAGCGTAATAAAAACCCGGTGGGTGCTTCACCAGCAAATTCAGGCGCGCGCCCGCGGCCGTCTTTAAAGTGACAACTTGCACAGGAACGTGCGTTAAAGAGTGGGCCGAGGCCGTCACGTGCGGTAGTTGAGGCCGGGGCTGTGACCCAATTTTGATTAAAAAAAGAATTACCCACAAAAAATAGTAGCTCTTGGTGACGCTCGAGACCTGGAATAGGTTGTCCAAAAGCATTGGGTGTGACGTTGTAAATGCTGGCTTGGCCACCTAGTAAAGGGCTGGGTAGAGGATTTGGTAGAACTGCTGGAACAGTCTCTGCTGATGCTGTACTTTCAATCTGTGCTCGAGCAGGTTTACTAAGCAGCACCAGCGCGCTAGCAAGCATCATCATGCTCAGCAAAAATACCCAAAGCACGGACATTTGTTGTTTGGTCATAGTATTACTATTATGCTCAAAATCCATCAGCGAATTCTGAGGCTGTCCTCACGTATGGTGTGGGAGACAGCCTCAGAATTTACACTTTGTTGGGATGTTGTTGTACCGCTTACTAACGTTA
>JBCCOX010000684.1:0-2747 GCA_039025155.1 Deinococcota bacterium
CTTGCACCTCTACATGCACAACTCAGCACATGAAACATACGAGCTAACTGTCTGCTTAGCTACAGTCTAACACGAGCAAACAGCACTGATAGCCCAGCATTTCAGGAGGCTACCGTGTAGGTATTAGATTGATGGGGAGGATGATTACAGATGTCACAGCACAAGACAACTACAACACCAGCCAAGCTGTGTTCAAACATGTCAAGCCTGCTAATTACACTATGTTAATAGATTGATGCGCTAGCTACTGCTGTACTGGCACATTGGCAATGAAGACAAGGTGATCTTCACGGCGCTCGAGCGTCACGTCATAATCGCCGGCATTATCCTCTTGGGGAAAGTATTTTTTGATAACCTCAATGAGTTCTTCTTGCAAGGCTTCCATTTTGCCGGGGGCAAACTGCGCCCGGTCATAGGCCAGCATAAGCTGCAGGCGTTTTTTGACCTTATCCCGACTGTTATCCCGCTTGAGAAAGCTAAACATCAACTACCCCCAAAAAGTTTGCGTAAGCCTGAGAACAAGTTGCCAGAGCCCTCTAATGGAGGGAACGGCACATCTTCGCCGCGCATGCGCCGGGCAACATCCCGAAAGGCTGAGCCGGCACTCTGTTTTTGGGTGTCGCTCAAACTTGCTGGACTACCAATGTTGGTTGAGACGAGGATTTTTTCGTCTTCTGGAATAATACCAATCAGCTTCACACCTAAAATTTCTAAGATGTCGTCAACCTCGAGCATGTCCCCGCGCTTGACCATTTCTGGGCGCAAGCGGTTGACAATAAGCTTAACTTCCTCAATACCACGAGCTTCAAGCAGTCCGATGATTCTGTCGGCATCGCGCACGCTCGAGACTTCTGGGTTAACCACCACCAGCGCGCCCGTTGCCGCACTCGCAGCCGTTTGAAAGCCTGTTTCAATCCCTGCAGGGCTATCAATAAATACCCGGTCAAAACCTTCTTCTTCCAAAAGCTGCCGCACAATGTCCTGCATTTGCTCGTCGTTCAGCGAGCTTTTGTCCCGTGTTTGGGAGGCTGCCAGCAAGTAGAGATTATCCACCCGCTTGTCACGAATCAGCGCTTGTTTTAGGCGGCACTTACCCTCAAATACATCAATAAGGTCAAACACCACCCGACCTTCTAGCCCCATGACAACATCTAGGTTACGCAGGCCAACATCTGTATCAATAACAGCGACTTTGTCACCAATTTGGGCAACAGCAGCCCCAACGTTTGCGGTAGTGGTCGTTTTGCCGACGCCGCCTTTACCGGACGTGACGACAATAGCTTTAGCATTCACGCGTGTGGACTCCTCTTAGTTGGCATAATAGCTTGCATGGTTATCATATAGGTATCAATTTAGTCGTTTAATAGCCTCAGTCGTTCAATAGGCTAAGAATAGCTAAAATAAAAGGTACTCACTGTACAGCCCCTGTAGCTATCAATCGTGTAGTCCCAAAATTATCTAGTTACAGGTTAACCCCAGTTGGTGAACATAGGGGTTTCTCATCAAGTCAGCTCATGAAATATATCTACCTCGAGCAGGTCGGGTTTATCTCAGTTATCTTCAGCAGCACTGGTGTACAGCATAGCTGGCATAACGTTTCACGAGCGTGTATTCAGTCATTTACACATCTTGCCATGAGTAGTTGATGAGTATATAACGTGAGGTTAATCACATTAAAAGCCTCTCAGACAGGATTTTCTCTTATGCATTATTACGGCAATTGAGAACCTTCATGTGTAAAATTTAACAAACCCATCTAGGTACACGTACTGCAAGGCACGAACACCGTCAAGGGTAAGGCACAGCATACTCGAAAAACTATGGTAACAATCTGTGATGAAGATGAATTGTGCTAGCTAAGTACCTCCTATCTGGAAACCGCAGTTTCCAGATAGCGTTGAGCGGTTAAGGATGGGCGCTGCTGAGTTTAATAAGTACCTCTTTTCAACTTGGAGGTACTTAAAACCTGATGATGAGGTCAGCAATGCTTGCCAGAGCTATATCTGATACTTAAAACGCATCAACGGGCAGAAAATAATAAACAATAACCGTGATCGTAGCCGAACCCATAGTTATCCCGACACACAATGATTTCACCCTCAAAACGTAGGACTTCTGAAACGTGTTCAGCGATGTGCCACGCTAATGGCGTCACCCCAAGCTCGTGTTTGAGGTTGGAAACTTCGATGATGACGTGGGCAGTTGGCTCGAGCAACTTGGCAATATGACCATAAATTGTCTGTATACCTTTGAGGTAGTCCTCGTAGTTACCATCGTTTGTTTGATAGGCTTTGAGTGGATTTTGTGGGTCTTGCGGGCGCGTATAAGGCGGTGACGTGATAGACATGTTAATGCGCGGCAGGTTGTACTCGGGAATGCGCAGGGAATCACCATGGATAATCTGCCCGCTGTGCAGGCGTTCTTGAATAAATGCGTAACGCGCCTCGCTGTACTCAATACCATAAGGTACACGCGCCATATCTTGGGCTGTGAATAGTGTAGTGCCATAACCCGCAAAAGGATCAAAAACAATATCGCCTTCTTGAGTAAACTCGTTCAAGAAGTAGCGTACTAAGCTACCTGAAAAGCGAACATCATCGTCTTGAAAGTGTTCGGGTAGCTCGTAGTCGTGTCTGTGTTTAATGTTGATGAATGTGCGCATACTTTTAAACATCTACCTTGTAATTTAGGCTTAGCTCATCCCCAAGTTGCCCGCGAATCCCCCAATTTTCTTTGGGCGTTTCAAA
>JBCCOX010000685.1:0-2735 GCA_039025155.1 Deinococcota bacterium
AGTTGCTGGTATTGCCATCGTGATGTGGCTAGGTGAAAAAATCTCAGAATACGGTATTGGTAACGGGCTTTCGTTAATCATCTTTGCGGGCATTGTTGCCAATTATCCCAGTGCAATTGCTCAGCAATTTCAACTGATTGCCTCAGGTGAAGGTAACTTGTTTGGTTTAGCTATCTTCTTTGTGCTGCTCGTAGTGGCTATTGCTGGCATGGTACTTGTCCAACAAGGTGAGCGGCGTATTCCCGTGCAGTACGCGCGTAAAGTTGTTGGGCGGCGGGTTATGGGCGGCCAAACAACCTATATTCCTTTGCGGGTTAACGCCGCGGGTGTGATCCCGGTAATTTTTGCGGTGTCGGTTATTGTTATTCCCAGCACACTTATAGGTGCTTTTCCCACTGTCTTGTGGCTCCAAAACATTGGTGCGTGGTTTAACCCCGGTGTTTGGCAAGGGCTTATTACCAGTACCATTTTGGTGGTTGCATTCACCTACTTTTACACGCAAATTTCCTTTGACCCACGCCGTATTAGCGATAACCTGCGGGAGTACGGCGGCTTTGTGCCGGGGGTGCGCCCCGGACAACCCACAACCGATCACCTCGCCCGAATTACCCAGCGCATTACCTTGTGGGGCGCGCTGTTCTTGGGCTTTGTGAATGCTACGCCGCAACTGCTCGGCTGGATTACGGGTGTGGGGCAGTTGGCGCTGGTGTTTTCAGGCACGGGTTTGCTGATTGTTGTTGGGGTCTCTTTGGACACGCTTAGGCAGCTCGAGTCACAGTTGCAGATGCGCCACTACGACGGCTTTGTAAGCAAGGGACGGATTCGCGGCCGCGGGAGACGGTTTTAAGTGTCTGAGTTAGCTTCAGAGATTCTCTTGTTGATGGGCCCACCCGGTGCTGGTAAAGGTACCCAAGGTGACAAGCTTGCCCGGGCGCGGCGGTTGCACAAATTGTCTACAGGTGACATGCTGCGGCATCATGTGCGCGAGCAAACTGAGCTAGGACAGCAGGCCAAACGTATCATGGACGCAGGTGACCTTGTCCCTGACGGGCTTATAGTAGATATGGTGCGTGCGAGCCTCAACGGCCACGCAGATGTGCGCGTTTTGTTGGATGGTTTTCCCCGAACAACAGCCCAAGCTGAAGCCCTTGACGCCCTGCTCCAAGAGCGTCAGGTAAGTCTTACGGCGGCTGTGGTGCTCGAGGTGTCTGAAGACATGTTGGTGTCACGCCTTCTTAAACGCGCTCAAGAAGAAGGCCGCAGCGACGACAACGAAAGCACAATTCGTAATCGTATGACTGTGTACAACGAACAAACCAAACCCCTTATCGACTATTACAAGGCGCATCAAGTCCTGCGTACTGTTGATGGCGAAGGAAGTATTGAAGACGTGTTTGCACGTATTTCTGGAGTGTTGCATTGATTCTTAAGCGGAGCAGTGAAATTGATCTGATGGCTGAAGCTGGCGTCATCAACCGTTATGCGTTAGAAACCGTAGCTAAAGCTGTACGGCCTGGCGTGACCACGGCTGAGCTTGACGCCATCGCTGAAGATGCCATTCGTTCTCAGGGAGGGAAGCCTGCGTTTTTAGGCTATCCGGGCAGTCAAAAAGCCTTTCCTGCTTCGCTTTGTACATCTATTAACGACATCGTTGTACACGGTATTCCTGATGATACCAAGTTGCGTTCAGGTGACATTATCTCAATTGATATTGGCACGTTTTACAAAGGTTACGCCGCAGATATGGCCTACACTTTTGCTGTTGGCGACATCCCCGAACGTACTAAACAACTTCTTGTGGCAACCGAACGCTCACTTTATGCGGGGCTCATGCAAGCTTATGTTGGCCGCCGTATGGGGGATATTGCTGCTGCAGTGCAACACGTTGTGGAAGATGCTGGCTTTTGGGTCGTGCGGGAGTTTGTAGGTCACGGTATCGGCACAAGTTTTCATGAATCACCTGAGGTGCCGAACTATGGCGACCCCAAACGCGGTGTTAAGTTGCGTCATGGTTTGGTATTAGCGATTGAACCTATGGTGACAGTCAGTGAAACAAGTGTCGCTATTTTAGACGATGGCTGGACAGCGCCAACCCAAAATGGTTCGTTAGCAGCTCATTTTGAACACACGGTTGCAATCACTAAAGACGGTCCGCGTATTTTGACCGCTGAAGATCAAGCGCCCCTTCTTGATGTGGACGCGCTTATGGACCCCACGCCCTACATGTTTGCAGGAGGTGCCTATGGCAGCTAGAAGAGCAAAAGGTGGCGGCCGGCGCGCACCTAGGCAGGAAAGTGACCGTCCCGAAGAAACAAATCAAGACACCATTCGTACAGAAGGTGTTGTACTCGAGGCACGCCCCAACACAACATTCCTCGTTCAACTTGATGCTGGTCCAGAAATTTTAGCCCACGTAGGCGGCAAGATGCGCCGTCACTACATTCGCATTTTGCCCGGTGACCGGGTTGTCCTTGAAATTAGCACCTACGACCCTGAAAAAGGACGAATTGTTTACCGTAAATAAATTGTCCCTCTAAAGTGAGGTTGAAGTATAAAGCTGAGCCAGCATGACTGTGACGTTAGTATAGTGCTACCACATGTTAGCAAGGCATAAGAAGGAGAAGAGTTATGAAAGTCCGCGCTTCTGTAAAACCGATGTGCGATAAGTGCCGAGTGATTCGCCGTCATGGCAAAGTTTTTGTGATTTGCTCGGTCAATCCTAAGCACAAGCAAAG
>JBCCOX010000686.1:0-2732 GCA_039025155.1 Deinococcota bacterium
AAAAGTGGGCTTACGCCCGGAGTACATTCGCCGTTACCCACACGCTTTTTCAGGGGGTGAACGGCAGCGTATTGGTATTGCAAGGGCGCTGGCACTCGACCCCAGATTAGTAATTGCCGACGAAGCCGTGTCTGCGCTGGATGTCTCCGTTCAAGCGCAAACACTCAACTTGCTACAAGATTTACAAGAAGCTTTTCAACTAACCTATTTATTTGTAGCGCACGATTTGAGCGTAGTTGAGCACATTTGTGACCGGGTTGTGGTGATGTATGTGGGCAAAGTGGTTGAAATTGCCACCACAGAGGAGCTATTTAGGCAGCCCAAACACCCCTACACCGAAGCACTTTTGTCAGCGGTGCCCATTCCTGACCCTAAGGTGCGCAAAAAGCGTGAGCGCATTCGTTTACAAGGGGAGGTTGCCGACCCTGCCAACCCACCCAGTGGATGTTATTTCCATCCGCGTTGCCGTCATGCTACAGGCAAATGTAAAACAGAAATACCTGCACTGCGCATGCTAGAAAGCGGCCATCAAGTTGCTTGTCATTATGCTGAGGAGCTTGACTTAAGAGGTGTTGAGGCCTTGAGTGTGGCTGTTTGATCGATATAGGAGTTAGGTACTTGAGGATGAACTTACCTTGATAACTCATATCTTGAGACCTTGATAACGCTGGTAACGCGCACGATGACATGCTTGGAGTTATCAACCGTGTAAGTCCTAAGATATTGCAAAGATTGAGGCTCGAGCTAGCTCGAGCCTCACGGTCTAACTCCAATGCTACTCAAAAACCTCAAACTGAGCGCCATTAACAACCAACATAATAGGGTTATAGATAGCCTTACCCGTTTCATCAAATGAAAATTGACCTAAGATAGTGTCGAGGTTTTGAATATCAGCTAGCGCGTCTCTAAGGTCCGCTGCATCTGTGCTAGCAGCATTTTCTAAGGCTTGCGCAAAAATGTAAACGCTGGCGTAGCCTTGAGCTAAAAAGCGGCTAGGTTCAGTGCCGTAGGTTGTGCTGTAAGCATCCACAAAAGCCTCGTTACCTGGGTTTGGTGCAAAGCTTGTCCAGGTTGAGAAAGTGATGACACCCTCAGCTGCATCTTGGGCTAGGGCAATTTCATCCGTCGAAAACGCAAACGGAATAATGAAGCGACTTTCGTCTGAAAGGCCAAGTTCTTTAGCTTGCTGTAAAATGCCAACGCCCTCTAGCGGCAGGGTTGAAATAAAAATGGCATCTGGCTCGGCATTTTGAATGCGGCCAAGTTGCGCGCTAAAGTCGGTGTCGTCAGTTTGTAGGGTTTCTGTTGCCACAACGTTAATGCCTTGTGCTTCAAAGCTAGCTAGCAAAACCTCATAGGCGTTTTGTGAAAAGAGGTCGTCGGTATCTAGCAATATAGCTACATTCTCATATCCAAGGCTTGCTTGGGTCAGCGCGACGCCATTAGGTATCACCACATCTGTAGTTAGGTTGGCCTGAAAAACGTAGTCACCTATCTCGCTAAGTCCTCCAGCCGCAGCCAGGGGGCTTAGGGTAAGCACGCCGTTTTCTTGGGCGATGGGGAAAGTTTGTTCTGACGCGCTCGAGGTCACCGGTCCAATGATGGCAGTCACACCTTGTTCGATGAGGTTGTTAAACGCCGTAACTGCGCCCTCAGCTGTGCTAGCGCTATCTTCAACCACAAAGCGAAGTTGGATTGAGGCAGTTTGGTTAATCTCTGCAAGGGCAAGTTCAGAAGCGTTTTTGACGGCATTGCCAACTGCTTCTAACGACCCTGTTAAGGGTAAAACAAGCCCTATTTGAAATTCTTCTTCGGTACTAGCTAATTGTGCTTGGCTAAAGGTCAGCGTCAAACATAGTAGCAAGAGTCCTAAGGTTAATAAGGTTTTGTGGTTTATGGGCATAGCTAGGCTCCAAATGTGTAGGATTGTCTGTTGCTAAAGCTGTTATGCAGGTGTGACGTGAATAATACTAACACTTAGGCTTTTGTTGGGTTAATGAGGCTCGAGCTTACATCTAACCATCACGACGTGCTAACCAGACCTGCCTAGCGTAACATTGAATGAACCTAATGACACCAGCAAAACGTTGCTAGAGACTGCGTTTTCCGTAGGTGTCAATCATCACATAAGGATAGAGGGAGGGCAGTTCGCTGGCACTATCAAGCTGCTCGAGTTCCGCCTGACTAAGCTCCGTATCGGCTGCACCAAGGTTGTCCTCGAGCTGTTCCATAGTACGCGCGCCTAGAATGACGCTCGAGACCGTCGGTTGCGCCCGCAACCACGCTAGGGCAATTTGTGCGTAACTTGCGCCCCTCGCCTCAGCAACTGCGCCCACGGCATCAATCACTTGCCAGTTTTGGTCGGTGGCGCGTTTATCCCAAAACTCAGCTTGTTCGGCGGTAGCTGTTGCCAACCTGCCTGCACTGCTGTCGGTAGGGCGCTGCCCACGGGTGTACTTGCCCGACAAAAAGCCGCCGCCCAAGGGTCCCCACGGGGTGATGCCGACGCCCTCGTTAAAGCAGAGGTCGGTAAATTCGTACTCGATGTCACGCTGCACCAGACTGTACTGATACTGCCCAGCGACAAACCGTACGTAGTTGCGAGCATCACTAATTGCCAGAGCCTTCATGAGCTGCCACGCTTTAAAGTTGGACACGCCCAAATAGCGCACTGAGCCTTCACTCACGAGGTCATCGAGCGCGCGCATGGTTTCCTCGAGCGGCGTAAATGG
>JBCCOX010000687.1:0-2730 GCA_039025155.1 Deinococcota bacterium
CATGTCTCACTGGCAAGGTAGCATGGACATATGACTGCACTTTACGATGCTGCCCACGCTGCCCAACAAGATTACATTGCAACCCTAGAAAAACTCGTCAAGATTGAGACGCCCAGCCGTGACCGCACGGCGGCGGCAGGCTTTGTGGAACATGTGAAAGGCCGCCTCGAGCAAGACGGTTGGCAAGTAAGCATAGACCCTCAAACTGAGGTCGGTGATCACATCATCGCTAGACAGGACGCTAGCGGCAACACCTCTACACTCATTTTGGCCCACTACGACACGGTTTGGCCCATTGGCACTTTGGAGCTGATGCCGTTTAAGCAGGAGGGCGATAAGGTCTACGGTCCCGGCACCTTGGACATGAAAGCTGGGATTACCACGAGTCTCGAGGCTATCCGCATTCTCAAGTCTCTCAACAAACCGCTCATCGGCCCCGTGACGCTCCTAATTACCTCCGACGAAGAAATTGGTAGCCACCATTCCCGTGAACTCATTGAACGCGAAGCTAAAGCCCATGACCGCGTGTTTGTGGTTGAACCGGGGCGTGAAGATGGCGCGTTTAAGACTGGCCGTAAAGGTGGTGGCGGGTTCAATGTGAACTTTAAAGGCATTAGCGCGCACGCGGGCAACAACCCGCAAGATGGTGCTAGCGCTCTGCGCGAACTAGCGCACTTTTTATTATTTACAGAAACCTTAAACGATGCTGACAAAGCAACCAGCGTGAATTTAACTGTGGCAAGTGGTGGCACTGTGAGTAACGTGATTGCAGAAGAAGCCACTGCCCGCATTGACATGCGTGTGTTGGAGTTACCTGAAAGTGAGCGGGTGATTGCGGCGCTAGGTGCGTATGAACCCAAAGACAGCAGGGTGAGTGTAGATGTAGAGGGTGGCTTGAACAGACCGCCGCTCGAGCCAACCCCTACTAACCAAGCCCTATTTGAGCACGCTCAATCGCTAGCCACGGCGATGGGAACAAACATTTTTGGTGCTGTTGTAGGCGGCGGATCAGATGGCAATTTCACCTCTGCCCTGGGTATTCCTACGCTGGACGGCATGGGGTCAACTGGCGAAGGCCCTCACGCGCGCCACGAGCACATCCGTATTCACGATACGCTGGACCGCCTTGCGCTGATGGCGGCCTTACTAGCTGCTGACCCTTCATAAATTAGTTATATTTGAGATTAGTCGAGTAATGGTGAGGAGAAGGCATTGAAATATATGAAGTTGATGGCATGTATAAATATTATGTTGCTAATGGCGTTAGCATTAGCTAATTCGTCTGATTCAAGTATGTTGATGGCAGGCGGGGCAGAGCTAGTAGATGTGCTACGAGCACAAGCGGATGCAACAGATTCTCCTGACTCTGAATTCGTCACTATAGAATTCCCTTATGAAGTCACTGATGAACTTTTAGGTGCAAACATTGCAACAGCTTGGGCCGTTGCTGATACCTTTGAAGAACTTACAGGACCCCAAGGACTTATTCAGCAAGGTCTGATGAATGTTTACTCAGACGTTTATGTTGGTGGCAGTGGTGGACCTTTAAATAGCTATATACGTGTGTTTAGTGATGAGTCGAAAATTGTCGCCACTGATTTTGTAATTCCAGAACTACGTGATCGCCTCGTCTTTTCTCATGAAAATACAGCCCGTGCTGAGGTCATGACAGCACATCCGCTGTTGAGGAATTTTGAATACCATTCTGATACTGACACGTGGATTCGTATCTACACTGCTATCGATCAACATCCAAGGTTTGGTGATATTGTTTCACTTTTACGTGAGGCTAGTGAGATACCCAATAGAGGTGAGCCTAGAGGTGATGAGTATTACGATTGGATATTTGAGATCGCCCGTGATCTTATTGACCAGTTCTTTCATCCAGACGGTCGTCCCAAATCTTTATAGCAGTAACCTTGCCATCAGTCTTCATGAAGCGTGATGTTCATACGTCGTACGCCTCGAGCTAGGGGCGTGTTAGAGTCCTTTCGTGTTTCGTTTTAATGCGTTTGTAATGGTCTGCTGCGGCATCATTTTGAGTGCTGCGCTGCCACCTTTGGGCTTGTATCCGCTGGTACTGGCACTTTGCCCGCTGTTTGTGCTGGTGGCAACCAGCGAACGGCCAAGAGCGGCGTTTGGCTATGGTTTCTTTTTCGGCGTTGGCTTTTTTGCACTCTATTTAATCTGGTTACCTGCCAGTTTTGCAGAACTTTACGGCATCCTTTTTTGGCTCCTCTACCCGCCCATGTTGGCTATTTTGGGTGTGTTTTGGGGCATTGTCACCGGGCTTAGCCGCTGGGTTGGCGGCTACGGTCAGCGCACCCTCTGGCTGGTGACGCTTGCTTGGGTGCTCATGGAATGGGCGCGCACGCAGGGTGCGTTTGGTTTTCCGTGGGGCACGCTGGGGTATATGTGGTTAGGCACGCCGCTAGCGCAACTGGCGGATATTGCGGGTGTTTACGGCCTCAGCTTAATCACGCTGGTTGTGGTGGCGTTACTAGCCTCTCCATTTGCAAGTGACGAACCCCCGGATGTGCTACCTTCGGTGCGGTCGCTTTTGCTGGCTGTGCTCATTTTGGGCGTGGCGTTTGGCTACGGCAGTTGGCGCGAGCGCAACCTGAGCGCCGCGTCTGCTATGCCAAGTGAAATCACTGAGGCGGTGGCGAATTTGCCCTATCAGGCTTTACTTGTGCAGGGCAATACAGACGCATTTGGGCGGGTCGCAGG
>JBCCOX010000688.1:0-2728 GCA_039025155.1 Deinococcota bacterium
AAACTACTGTCGAGCCTTTTCAAGGTCAGCTTAAATCTTTATTCAACCTCGACCAGCTTCCTGTCAAAGGTCTTGCCAATGTTAGACCTCTAGTTATTCTTGCTACCCTCGCTTATCTTATACTTGCTAAGCTTAACCTCCTTTTAGGACGTGATCTTCTCAAGCTTCATGACACTCTTATGGCGATTCGTTAACCTTGCTCACCCCTCAGTTAACTGCACCTTCAGCCGTTAGGGACCAGGTGAAGGTGGCGGTTTGCTCGCTCACAGACGCTGCAAAGCTATCAATGGTTGGGGCAGCAGGTGGGGTACTATCGTCTGGTAATACGGTGACGGTGACAGTTTGACTATCGCTACCGCTGGTGTTGGTGGCGGTGAGGGTGTAGGTAGTTGTTTCAGTAGGTGAGACGGTGAGGGGACTCACCAGGTCGACGCCATCAACTAGGTCGGTGTCAGGCGTAAGAGACAGCGTAATGGGGGCATCCCCTGAAATATCCCAAGTCAGCTCACTGCTTTGACCTTCGGTGATACTTTCAGGCGAAGCGTTAAACGACATGATGATTGGAGGGCTTCCTTCATCTCCCGAACAGCTTATGAGGAAGCCGAGTAAGACGACGAAAAACAGGCGGTAGCGCATAGAGATACCTTCCGTATGGTGGGCGTAGCAATTTGAGGACATGAAGACAACAATATGCAGTGTTTTGTATACAGGTGCGCATCTATACAAAATGAACTGAAATCTTCATAGAAACCTCAAGTGTTGCTCATCTAACATTATGAGACTTACCGTGCCATGAGCGTGCCATGAATTGGTTACAGGGTGGGATTTCGTAATCTCTTAGTTGTGTTTACGTGGAAACAGTTGGGAAAAGTATTCTCACAAAGGCAATCTACGAAAGCGAGCGTAGGCATCTTGCCAACCATCGGTGTTAGGTTGAGATTCATAGGTGATGGGCGAAACAGACGCAGCAATGACTTGACGACCTTCAGCAAGTGAGCCGATGTGCCCGGTGGCGATAGCTTGTAGCATGAGGTTGCCAAGGGCAGTGGCTTCAACAGGGCCAGCGACGACCGGGAGTTGGCAAGCATCTGCGGTGAGTTGGCAGAGCAGGGTGTTTTGCGCGCCACCACCGACAATGCGAATGGCGTTAAAGTGGCGGGCTGAGACGGTGCTGAGTTCATCGAGGACGAGCTTGTACTCGAGCGCCAAACTTTCCAAACAACAGCGCACAATTGCCCCAACGCTATCTGGTGGCGTTTGTCCACTCGCCTGGCAAGCTGCATCAATGGCGGCAGGCATATCTGGTGGATTGAGGAAGGTCTCAGCACCAAGGCGAATAAGTGGCCCGAACGCGGGTGTGTTGCTAGCGAGTTTCAGCAACGCTTCCCAACTGTAATCTTCACCCTGGTTTTGCCAGTGCTTTAGGCAAGCTTGTAATACCCACAACCCGGCTAAATTTTTAAGCACCCGTACCGTACCAAACACACCTGCTTCGTTAGTGACGTTCATAGACAGTCCAACTTCAGAGATAATCGGCTCGGGGCTTTCAATCCCCATGAGGCTCCAGGTCCCACTGCTGATGTAAACACTGTGTTCATCTAAGTTAGGGACGGCTGCGACAGCTGCAGCGGTGTCGTGACCTGCGCTGGCGATGACGGCGCATCTAGCTAAGTTTATTTGACTAGCAATGTCCGGCCGTAACCGTCCGACAACCGACGTATCTGGGGTGACCTCTGGCAGTAAGTAGCTAGGTAATTTCAGAGCGTCTAACACGGGGGTTGCCCAGGTGCGCGCGCGCGCGTCCAGCATTTGGGTGGTGGACGCGTCAGTAACCTCGAGCGTCATTTCTCCAGACAGCCAAAAGTGAAACAAGTCGGGCATCATCATTAAGGTCTTGGCGACCTCGAGCAAGGGGTCTTGGCGCATAACCATGCCATAAAGCTGGTAGAGGGTATTAATTTGCATAAACTGCACGCCAGTGTGCTCATAAATGGCTTTTTTAGCAAGTTGCTCGAGTACCTCATCCACCAAACCATCATTGCGACTGTCGCGGTAGTGGTAAGGATTTGTAAGCAACCGCTGGCGGGCGTCTAGCAGTGCAAAATCTACCCCCCAAGTGTCTACACTGAGGCTGGTGAGGGGTGCTGCTGCGTCGTAACGGCTAATGCCCTGCTGAATATCGTGCCACAAACGCAACACGTCCCAGTGCTGGCTAGCAGGCGTGTCAAGTTTGACGCTGGGTACGTGTACAGGTACGTTAGCAAAGCGGTGGATTTCGTTGTGGACGAGTTTGCGACCATCAAACTGACCGTGAATAACCCGGCCGCTCGAGGCTCCCAGATCAACCGCTAAAAAGTGAACACTAGCATCTGCCATTTTTAAGACACCTTCAGTGGATTTTGCACCAATTGCTTGCGGCGGTAGGCTTCGTCGCTGCGGCTATCAATGCGATCAGTATCAGCTTGTGCTAAAAACTTAGGTTCCGCAACCTGATATGTTCCGAGAAGTGTTTTTGCCCATTTATCTAGCATCAGCATAATGTTTAAGACCTCTTGGGCGCTTTGTCCTAGCGCCACCGGGCCGTGGTTTTCCATGAGCAACACTTTGGGGAGGGTGCCTTCAGCTTCTGTAAACCGCACTAACTCTGTTTGCACAGCTTTGGCGAGCGCAAAGCCGGGGTCAACATAGCCAACCGTGGCAGGTTTAGGACCACAGACCACAATGGCAT
>JBCCOX010000689.1:0-2728 GCA_039025155.1 Deinococcota bacterium
AAGGGTAATCTTGGACCCTGCTGGGCTAGCGCTATACTCAGCGATGCTGCCAAGATACACAAGCTTAACCCTTTTACTGAGTTTGAGAAGATCATGCTTATTAGTGTAGCGGGCTTTGCTGGCAGAGTAACGCAATACCTACATTGACAAGTTGATATCAGCTTTGATACTTATTTTTGTTAATCAATTGTTTAGGCTAGATATATAGACTAGCTGATGCATCATGATTGTAGCTACACGCTACTCGAGTACTAGCTCAACGCTTGTGCAGGTCGCGTTATACTGGTTAGGTAGCACCAAATAACAGACTAAGCAAGGACCATCATGGCTAAAATCACTGTATTAGGCGCAGGCGTCATGGGTACTGCGTTTTGCTTACCGCTTGTTGACAATGAACACGACGTTCACTTGGTGGGCACGCATCTAGACCAAGACATCATCACCACAATGCAAGCAGGCAAGCCACACCCACGCTTAGGCGTACACATTCCCGATTTGTCACTGTACCAACACGAAGATTTAAGTAAGGCGCTCGAGCAGGCTGATTTAGTCGTATTGGGCGTGAGTTCAGCAGGTATTGGCTGGGCAACTGAGCAACTTACCACGCATCTAACACAAGCTTTACCTATTGCCGCACTGACCAAAGGACTTTCTGCTGACTTACAGGTACTTCCGATGGTTTTGAAAAATGGTCTACCACCTGACTACGGGGGTCAGGTGAAACTTTTGGCGATTACGGGCCCATGTATTGCTGGCGAGCTAGCGGTGAGGCGTGACTCGAGCGTCGTGCTTGCAGGTGATGATCCAGACACAGTGAGTAGGGTACGGGATTGGCTCGAGACAGATTACTATCACGTCTGGCCCAGTCACGACCTCATTGGTTGTGAGGCTTGCGCCGCCCTCAAAAATCTCTATGCGCTGGTTATTGGCACTGCCAAAGGAAAACTAGAGCAGGCAAGTGAGGCTGACAACAACGCCCTCATGCATAACTTGGCATCCTCGATGTTTGCCCAAGCGCTTGCTGAAATGCGTGTGCTCATTAATTACCTGGGTGGTGATGCCACCAATGTGGACGGCTTACCCGGCGCGGGCGATTTGTACGTAACCTGTCAAGCCGGGCGCAACGGGCGCATGGGGCGACTTTTGGGCCTCGGGCTACCGTTTAGCCGCGCCAAAGCTGAGCACATGGCAGAGGATACTGTTGAAGGTGCTGAACTTGCTAAAACAATTGCAGAAACTGTCTTTAAGGCGTGTGAGCAAGGTAACTTAGATGCTGGCAAACTCCCATTACTACACTTAGCTATTGCGATGGTCACGCAAGACGCACCTACTGAGATACCTTGGAAGCAGTTTTTTAGAAGTAGCACTACTTCTTCAACGCTAAGTAACAAAAAAGTTCTCAGCAAATCAATCTAGCGTTGTAAGCAATGATTATTTTTACAACTCTAGCACTAGATGATCTTTTCATATACCCTAGAACACCTAAACACATCCCGCTCAAGCTAGTTGAAGCCAACGGCAACCTCAACATATCGGTTAGTCAGATATGATGCTATAAACCTTATGAAAGATATTGTCATTGGCATTGACTCGAGCACCACTGCCACCAAGGCCATAGCCTGGGATAGCACGGGAACGCCTTTAGCAGAGGGGCGAAGTAGCTTAGACATGCAGAATCCACGACCGGATTGGCTCGAGCAAAACCCACACGACTGGTGGGCATCTACTTGTGAGGCCTTGCAACAACTCTGGCAACATGTTGATGCCGACAGAGTTGCCGCCCTAGCCATTTCCAACCAACGCGAGACCGTTGCGGCATTAGACAGTCATGGGGAACCTATACGCCCAGCTATTTTATGGCTCGACGGCCGCTGTGCCAACGAAGTGGACTGGCTTAGCGAGCAACTTGGCGCGGCAACCTTACACACCATTACCGGACGCCCACCGGACATGACAACTGCCGTCTATAGCCTCGCCTGGATGTTGCGTCACGAGCCTGAGAATTACCGCCAGACAGCGCGTTTTGTCGAGGTTCATGGTTACTTAGCCCACAAATTAACTGGGGAGGCTAAGACGAGCTGGGCCAGTGCTGACCCCTTGGGCGTCTTTGACATTCACAGTCACAGCTACGCTGAACCCATTTTGGACTTTTTGCAACTTGCAGATCATCAGTTTATGCCAGCTTATGCCACAACCACACCACTTGGTCAGGTAACAAAAGCGGCGGCTGAAGCAACAGGACTTGTCGAGGGAACGCTGGTGGCTTCAGGCGGCGGCGACGGACAAGCGGCTGGGTTGGGTTTAAGTGCTACCTTCCCTGAACGCGCTTACCTCAACCTGGGAACTGCCGTGGTGTCCGGCATTTACAATGCCACAGCGATGGTTGATAATGCTTGCCGGACGTTAGTAGCTTGTGGTGAAGCAGGCTACATCTTGGAAACCTGCTTGCGCTCAGGCACGTTTTTACTGACTTGGTTTACGGAAACCTTTTTAGATAATCCAAGTAACGTTAACTGGCAGGCCCTAGAAGATGCCGCTGCTAAGGTTCCTATTGGCAGTGAAGGTTTGCTGTTACTTCCGCACTGGTCAGGCAGCATGACGCCTCACTGGGACGTGCGCGCCAAGGGTGCCATGATTGGCTTAGGTAGTAGCCACAAACGACCGGAGATATACCGGGCGGTGCTCGAGGGCATCGCCTTAGAACAAGCTACAATGACAGCAGATGTTG
>JBCCOX010000690.1:0-2724 GCA_039025155.1 Deinococcota bacterium
CATCTTGCAGCGTTGTCTATAGGCATGGCTTTTACCTTCTCGGTAGCCATTAACCAGTTCCGCTTTTTGCGCTTGGCTTAACTCGATAACCTTTATTCGTCCCATACAAAATAGTATAAGCCCTTTTTGCTTGGGTACTTACAACGCTTATTTGATGTCAATGATGTTCCCGAACTCACGCCCCGCCGTAACATTGCGCCAACCCAGCAGGTGCTGTTTATACATACAGAAGATGATGCCCACCACGCTGAGCTGGGCCGTTGGGGGTTGATGCCATCTTGGGTTAAAGATCCAGCGAGTTTTAAGGGCAGTTTGTTTAATGCTAGGTCTGAAACTGCTCACGAAAAAGCTAGCTTTAAAACCCCGTTTAAGCGACGCCGTTGTCTCATACCTGCGAACGGCTACTACGAATGGCGCAGTGAACCCGATGGCAAGCAACCTTATGAATTTACGGTAGGTGATGCTGCAGGGGAGAGCTTGTTTGCAATAGCCGGATTGTATGACGTCTGGAAGCCTAAACAAGATGACGCTCAATCTACAATTGTAAGTTGTACAATTCTCACAACAACGCCAAATGACTTGGCTGAGCAGGTTCACAACCGCATGCCGGTGATTGTTGCGCCGGAGGATTATGATGTGTGGCTCGAGTCAACGACACCATCCTCCCACGTACGGGCCCTGCTAAAATCTTTTGGTAGTGAGGCTATGTCAATGACGGCGGTGAGCAAAGAGATCAACGCAGTAGGGAAGGTCATCTAGCGGAGCTAAGAAATACCAAATCTGCTATACTGACCTCACTAAGTCTGACAATTTCCTGACATCCCGCTGATGCCCTGCTGACATCCTTTTGTAAGACTCGTAAGGATGTCATTACGTCCAACAATGCGCACGTTTGCAAAAATTCACTGGTCAGGGTATTTGTATGTGCTGCCTGCACTTGCTGTGTTAGCTGCGTTCATCCTGTGGCCGACAATATACTCTTTACTGTTGAGTGTCCAGCGTTGGGACTTTTTAAGTGAAGCTCGACCCTTTGTGGGCTTGCAAAACTATCAATCTCTGCTAGAAAGTAGTGAATTCCGTAACTCATTACGAGTCACGCTTATTTTTGTGGGTGCGTCTGTGCCTGCGCGTATTGTTTTGGCGCTAGCACTCGCGCATTTGGTGCTAAAAGAAACACGCCTTAACCGTGTGCTTAGGGGTGTGTATTTTTTGCCTGTGGTGTCATCTTCAGTGGCAATTTCGCTGAGTTGGCGTTGGTTGTTTAATACCGATGCTGGGCTTGTGAATGCCGTTATTCAAGCACTCGGTGGCCCGGCGGTACCGTGGCTCATTAACCCAACTTCAGCGCTCTGGGCCGTGGTGATTGTGGCGGTGTGGCAGCAACTTGGGTATGACATCGTGCTGTTCATTGCTGGACTGAAAGCTATTCCGCAGGAATACATTGACGCAGCTCGCATTGATGGTGCTCACGGCGGTCAGGTGTTTCGTTTTATTACGATACCTTTGCTTTCACCTACAACGTTTTTTGTGCTCATTATCTCTGTCATTGGTTCGTTTCAGGTATTTTCCATTGTCAACGTGATGACAGGTGGTGGGCCAGCGCTGGGTACAGATGTGCTGGTGAACCTACTTTACCGCCGCGCGTTCATCTTTTTTGACATTGGACGGGCGTCGGCGTTGGCGGTGATTCTCTTACTAATTTTATTGGGACTTACCTATATTCAGTTTCGCTTTTTAGGTCGGCGGGTTCACTATGGCTAGCTCTATGTTGATGCACACAGCCTCGAGCCATCTTATGTGTCCCAACTTCAATGGTGATGATCGTGGCTAAGGTGATGTACGGCAGTCGAACATCAGCTAAACCGCGCCAGGAGGCACAACCTCTGCGTGTAGGGAGTTTGATAGCCGGGTTAATTGCTGTAATGGCTGCGTTACTTGTGGCAATGCCGTTCATCATCAGCGTGTCCACCTCGTTGATGACATTGCGTGAAGCGTTTAGTTTCCCACCTCAACTTGTGCCGAGTAATCCGCAGTGGGCAAATTACTTGCGAGCGTGGCAGGGTGCGCCGTTTGGGCGTTATTTTGCCAACTCACTGATTATCTGCATCACGATTACAGTCGGACAAATCACTACCTCAATTTTGGCGGCGTATGCGTTCTCGAGACTCCATTTCCCCGGCCGAAACGCTCTATTTGGTCTCTTTCTAGCTACGTTGATGGTGCCGAGCTACGTCGTGCTCATTCCCAATTATTTGACCCTGTCGCGCTTAGGTACGTGGAGCACCCAGAGTCTCAACCTCAATTTAGGGATTAACTCCTATGCAGCACTTATTTTGCCGTTTTTGGCGAGTGGTTTTTCGGTGTTTTTGATTCGCCAGCGGTTTAAGGGTGTGCCCAGAGATTTAGAAGACGCCGCCATGATTGACGGTGCAAGTCGTTGGATTATGTTGTGGCGTATTTTTGTGCCGTTAGCCCGCCCATCAATTGCCACGGCTGCCTTATTCACCTTTTTGAGTGAATGGAACAGCTATTTGTGGCCACTCATTGTCACAGATACCGACAGAATGCGAACGGTGCAAATTGGGCTTGCTAGTTTTCAAGCGGTGAGTGAAGAAGAAGGTCTCACGCATTGGCCAATCTTGCTGGCAGCGAGTGTGATTGTGCTTGTACCGACACTCATTGCCTTTGTGCTGGCTGAACGCCAACTGATTCGTGGGGTGACGC
>JBCCOX010000691.1:0-2719 GCA_039025155.1 Deinococcota bacterium
GTTGCTCGAGCTCACCATCATCCGTCCCAAACATGTAGATGTTGCCATACCCCTCTTCCCCACGGTAGCTATGAAACCCAATCACAGACCCATCTGGCGAGAAAAACGGGGTACGATCTCGAAACTCACCGGACGTTAGATTGCGCGCGCCACTGCCATCTGCATTAATTATCCAAATGTCACCATTGTCAGCGTCTTCGCGGGTGCTCACCCAAGTAATTTGGCTACCATCTGGGGAATAACTAGCATTAAAGTCGCGGGCGTCATCGTTGGTGACACGTTGCACATCGGTTCCATCCACCGCCATGGTGTAGATGTCTTCTGTTCCCTCAAAATTGCCGTAAAAAACGATCCTCGAGCAGTCAGTATTGAAATATCCCCGGTAGGCGTACGTGCCAGCAGGGACGTTGGTGAGGTTGGTAACTGTGCCGTCGGGCTCTAACAAGCAAACATCACCCGTCTCAACACCGTTTTCGTCGGTCATCGTGCAGTCGATAGTCATTAGACCTGCATCAAAGGTTGCCATGTCCTCACCGAAGGCTGCTGTCATCCCTAAACCAATAGCTAACGTGACCCCTAAGCCAGCAACTTTTTTCATATGTTCCCCCTTGGAAGCGTGTATTCAAGGCGTATATCGTTGACGGCAACGCCGTCGTAGTAAACGTTTTTTGTAAGCGTTTTTTTGTCATGTTCGGCAAACTCTAGCGCTCGATACAACGCAAGCGTAGGTGCATAAGGTTGATTACGATGCCTCCAATCAATAGCTTAATGATAATAAGTTATCATTAAGAGTGCTGCGAAGGCATGTAGCGAATGACATCTGTCGGTCAATCTTCGTGACCATTGGAGCTTGAAGAATCAGCTAGTGCAACGGCAATATGTACACAATGCATATTTAAAGAAAAATTTCACAATAGACTTGCTTGCACTTTACTTACCTCAATTAACTTTAGAGTGTTCATTTTTACCTTTGACCAAGCGCTATCCGATCAGTTAAAGCACTGCTTGCATCACGTTTTAATCCAGACTCAAGCGGCCTTGCTCGAGCCTAAAATACGTCCAAGCATCGTTGTTGCTCAAATCACTTTCTATGAGGGTTTCTGCGTGATTGATAATATTGACAAGTGCGTAACGCCCATCTGGCAACTCGCTAACGTTTAAACTCTGCATGGCAAGCTGGGCCACGTAGACATCACCCCAACCGGGTGACAGCCCTTGCACTTCACTGCGGCAACCCCAGTACACGCGGCTTTCGACATCTGTACCCGGTAGCGCTTCAGCGTCGATTAAACAAAAGCCAACCTTAGGGTTGGACGTAAGCGCCGTTAGCGGCTGACCTACTTCACTCACCGACCACAACTCGTAACGGGCAAAGGTTGCTAAGTGCAAATGACCGTGAGCTTGCTCAAATACATACCGCCCAGCACCTGAGTGTGTTGTTAGTTCTGCGTCGGGGTCATTGCTGTAAAGCACCTGCATAAGCTGTTGACCGGTTGCGTCATCAGCGTCTGGGCGTACTTCTAGAGGACCGTCACCTCGATTACTAAAGCGGGTGGTGAACCTGAGCCTCAAACTTCCATCATCACGACTGCCAATTAACTCTAAACCGCTGGGTGTGTGGGCTACTAGGTCGGGTAGGAGCGGTGCTGGCAGTACGTTACTGACAGCTAAAAGTTCCCGGTTAGCCGCAACCACCTCGGCGACGCTAGCACCTTCGTTTGCTCTAAATCCCAGCACGTCGCGCGAGCCCCAGCGGGCATTCAAGTGAGGTAACACAAAAACAAACGCCAGTGCCAAAGCTATGTAAAACAGCCCAACACCAGCCCAAAGCCGGCACAGCACACGCTGTTTGTTAACTGGTAATTTGAGTTGCATACTCTCTCCTAACAAAGCAGATGTGATGGAGATACATTGAAGCAACAGTGATGACACAAATGTGATGGGAATTTTTGTTTGCTGCAGGCTGAAAAGTGTTCAGCACTTGCAACAGTACCAAACGAATCGAGACGACGATTACATTTACTTTAGGTTATGGTTTCCAAGGTGAATGTGACCCTCAGTGAGATTACCACCTAACCATAACGTTACGTTAACTCTATCTCACTGATGCTTGACGGTACTTTTACCAGCTCATCAGCTAAGGTATGATGACGATCATAAAAGAAGGATTTCACAATTTCCTTGCTCGCATTTTATTCATCTTGTTTTTAGAGCTAGATTGTGTACGCTAGTGGTAATTTGCTTGGGCAAGGAGAAGCATAATACACGGCCCTTAATAGTCATCTTATTGGCACACTTCTTAGTAGTATTAGCACCCTTAGCACAAGAATCTGGGCTTACACTGGTTGATTTTCCTTATGAAATTACGGATGACTTTGATGTAAGCCAAGTAACCACAATAAGCTATATTGATCAACTTCTTACTGTGAACACAGCTAATCCTAATATTTCAGTCTACGCCTATGGCACAGACATTGTTCGTGGCAGTGTTTTTTTACATGATGCCGAAGGGAATGTTCTTGCAAGTGATATCATAGATCCAGTCTTGCGTTTCAGTATTGTTTTCTCTCATGAAAATACAGTTCGTGCAGATGTAGTGGACCATTTTTACTTTGGTCATGTTCAAGATGATCTGTGGGTAGAGATTTATCAAGATATTGAGAATCACCCTAATTTTACCCAAGCCCTTGCGCTTCGGCGCACACTACCCCCCTTTGGA
>JBCCOX010000692.1:0-2716 GCA_039025155.1 Deinococcota bacterium
CAACAACCAACACACGTGCTTCAGCAAGCTGTTGCTGGCCTGCCAAACCAACGCGGGGCAAAATGATTTGCCGTCCGTAACGGTTGAGTGTGTCGTGGCTAAAGGTCGAACTCAAGGGTCGAGCCTAATACCCAACACGGTCTCTAACACAGTATCTAACATGGTCCTTAAGGCAAGCATAGTTGCTGGTTCGTTCATGAGTGCGGTTAAGCGCCAAGAGTTTCAAAGGTATCAACCGTAACACAAATGGAGTATAACAGCTTAGTGACTCGTTTAGCAGCTTGGTGAGGTAGTTGCTTCGTGTCATAATTGTAAAGACGTTAAGCTACTGTGCATCAGGTCATTTTCCGTGAGCAGATATGTCTATGACATACTTGCTGGCGGTCAACCTAGCTGTACTCAGCGATATGCTTAACTTTAAAAGATGTACTTAACTTTGAAAAGAGTGATAGCTTGTGACAACGCCAACCATTGTCTGTTTGGGTGAAGCCCTCATTGACTTTAAAGCTACAGGCCCCTTGGCTTTTCAGGGCTATTGCGGGGGGTCACCCTTAAATGTGTCTATTGCTGCAGCTCGTTTAGGGGCAGCCGTGGGTTTTGGTACGCAGATTTCGAGCGACCAGTTTGGAGACGCGCTGCTAGCTTACCTGCAAGCCAACAACGTAGATACCGCCTTGGTTCTGCGTGATGACGCGCCTTCCACCTTGGCGTTTGTAGGTGAGGTGAACGGCGAAGCAGTGTTTGACTTTATGGCCGTCAACGCTGCAGACACGCGCTACAACCCACAGCCAAGCCCAGATTTACCTGCAAGCACCCAGTTTGTTGCCATGGGCTCCATCTCGCTTTTGCAGGAGCCAGCGGCCTCATCCATCATAGAGATTAGCTACCGACACCGCGACCGCGCCTGTGTTTTTTTTGATCCTAATGTGCGCCCAGCGCTTATTCAGAGCCGCCCAGCTTACTTGCTGAAGTTACAAGGATTAGTCGGCCTAAGTCACATTACAAAAGTGAGCACGCAAGACCTCGAGTGGCTGTATCCGGGTGAAGATAGCGCGCAAATAGCCGCCCGCTGGCTTCACTACGGCGCAAACGCAGTTCTGCTAACGCGCGGCCAAGGTGGCGTAAGTTTGTTTCGTTCTGGTAGAGATGTGCGTGATGTTGCCGCCCCAGCCGTTGAGGTAGTAGATACCGTAGGGGCAGGAGATACCTTGAGTGGTGCGTTGATGGTGTCACTCTTAGCCCATGTGAATAAGGGTGAGGATGTGCTCAGCTTAGCTGATGATCGCTGGCGCACTGCCCTCACTAGAGCAGTCCACGCCGCTGCATTTAACTGCACCCGCTCAGGCGCGCAACCGCCTAGTCAAGCTGAGCTAAACACCTTCATGGATGCACTTGCCTAGAGGTCATTGGAAGGCAACTCAGTTTTAGAATGCTTGGAAGCGTGTCTCATATTAACGTGACTAGCGAGTGTCAACGTCTGGGTCATCTATATTGAAAACATCACAACTTGGGTTGGGGTTTTTCTTGTTCAAGATGGCATTTGATGTTAGAGCATCAGTATCAAATCTGTGTGCTGATGTAGTTGAGATCGTCAATATGAGGTTTGTTGACGATAACTGATAGCAGTTGTACAAGCACCTGTTACAGCCTGATAATCAGTCACGCGATGTGTCATCAGAAGGGGAGATTCTATGGGATGCTACGCATGTATCACTAACTTGTGTAGTTGCTATGAATAGCCGTTGTACGACGTACCGTGTAGCGCGAGCGTACCTCAGGCGATGTGGCTTTAGATTTAGACTAATAGCTTGGCTAGACTACGAGATTCATCAGTACTAAGAAAAACCTATCTGAAAGGAAAAAGTATGTCTGAAGCTGTAGAATCGTCATCGCAAGCTGTGACGCGCGTTCACTTGCGCTCAAACATGTTTACTGAAAAAGAGCGGGTGCTGCTCGAGCACGCCGACTTTCACGTGACAGCTTGGTTTTACGACAGTGGGGTGGCCGCACTTAAAATCAGTAACAGTGCAGGTCATATCATTGTATTGCCGTTTCATGGCCAGCAAATTTGGCGCGCCCACTTTTTGGGGCGCGAGCTGACAATGCAGTCCAACTTTGACACACCCCGCAATACTCGCAATTATCTTGAAAACTATGGTGGCTTTTTGCTGCACTGTGGGGCCACGGCAATGGGTGTACCAACGACTGAAGATACCCACCCGCTACATGGCGAATTGCCAAATGCACCCTATCAGCAAGCGTTTTTAGAACTTGCTGAAGACGCCAAAGGGAGTTACTTGGCGCTAGGCGGCGTGTATCACCACACAGTCGCCTTTGGCAGCAACTATTTAGCCAAGCCGAAGCTCAAGATGTATGCAGGCTCGAGCCTGTTGTGGTTAGACCTAACTATTGACAACCTCAGTTGTAGCCCTATGGAGCTTATGTACATGGCTCACATCAACTTTTGCCCGGTAGACCACGCGCTGCTGATAAGCTCTGTAGACAGGTCACAAGCAAACCCCATGCGGGTGCGCCGCAGCATTCCTTCTCACGTGATGCCATCAGCAGCGTATTTGGCATTTTTAGATGACCTAGAACGTGATCCGCGCGCACATGAAAGGCTTGATCCCAAGTTGTCGTTTGACCCCGAGGTGGTGTTTTACATTGATTACGCCAGCGACGCTGACGGTTGGGCGCACAGCCTACAACGCCACCC
>JBCCOX010000693.1:0-2699 GCA_039025155.1 Deinococcota bacterium
GCTTTTGACCAATCTCTTCACTTCTTACCTCTGCCTGTTTTGACATAATAAGCAAGCCCTCCTTTTTATCTGAACCTCACTTCTCAGACTATCAGGAGGGCTTTGCTCATCATTAATCTAGAATTTGGGATGACTCATGTTGGTAATAGGTATGCAAGTTTTAAAGGCTACAAGTTTTAAAGGCTAGTTGCCAACGATTGTAGGTAGGTTGCTCGAGCCGCTGTCTAACAAGGTGGTAACTGGGTTGTCTGCTGTACCCATAATGCGAATATCTGGAAGCAACGTAAAAATACCAGCGTCAATATCGCTCTGAGCGACATTGCGTGTGTAAGGACCAATGAGGACAAGTGTTTTGTCACCTGAAGCTGCTTCATAACGTTGGAGTACGTCTTGATCAGTCGTGCTAGCTGTACTGTAATTGGTGTCCTCATTGCCGTTAAGGACAATTTCAGTAGGCCCTTGCGTAATACGGTTAAGCGTGTCTTCAACGGCAAGTGCGGTAAACGTAAAATTGGTGATACTGCTACCTACTGCAGGTGCGTCTGGAAGGAAAAAGCCAAGTGTAACCTCAGCCGTAGCACCGTCAGAGATAGTGCCATCGCCTACTTTGAAACCAAAGGGGAATACAGCTTCTACAGGCACTTTGGCAGTTTGTTGCAGGGCTGTTCTCAATGACTCGTCTAAGTCGCCTTCAGCATAAGCAACAAAATCTGAGCTGATAAGTTCATTGTCAAAAATGCGCGCGTTAGCAGGTTTAATGGCTGCAATGGACGCTTGGTCAGTGATGTCGGTTCCACCAGCGCTCACATTGCTGAAAGGCGAAATTACAGAGTTGTCGCCATCCTCAACAGACATAGCTAAGAGCACCAAATTGTTGATGTCTGCACCAGATCTATTGCGTATTACAGCACGTGTTATGACAACACGCCCGCTGCCAGAAGCTGTGTTTGCACTGACAAAACGAAGTTGACCGTTAATGACGTTAACGAGTTCAATACCGCCGTTGATGCTGAAAAAAGAGTCGCTCAGAGAAGCTGTAACCAGCCCGTTAGCTGTATCGATACTAAATGTACCCATGCCTAGAACATTAGGAGAAGGTTCAGGAACGGCAGTTTGACTGCAGGCTGCTAAGACCAGCAGTAAGCTTGCAACAGTACTAAAGCGTAGTAGTTTTAACATAAAAACTCCTTTACCGAGTGTTGACCAAAGGTGGCTATTGTTTTGAGGCTAGTTGTGCCCCAACGGCACAAACAGTGCATACTATAGCCTGTTTGTTACGGGCATGTTTGAAGATAGATGGCAGAGTTGCCTATCACACTTCAACTAAACTACATCAAGAAGATGAGATACGGAAATTGAGGCGCATTAACGGTTCAACTGAAAATTTCAACAGAAACACAAGCAAGCGTACGTGCTGACAGTATTCCTAACTCTTGTACGCTGTGTCAACTCACACTCGAGGGGGACTCGCATGTCTTTACGCAAGGTGATTTGCTATTTGTAGCTTGTCACGACATCAAGTGGCACGGCATAAACCGTGCTAAGACTCGGTGTTGTGGCGACTTGACAGCACTCGGACAAGTCAGTAAACTCTAGTTTGTTCACCACTACGGTGATACACAACTTGCAGGTGATACACAACTTGCATAGGTGTGTTTTATATAGGGGTGTCGTCTAAGGGCAGGACAGCTGATTTTGGTTCAGCTAATCGGGGTTCGAATCCCTGCACCCCTGCCATAAATTTGGTTGAAGCGGTTAAACATTGTGTTTAGCCGCTTTTTTATGTCATGAGACGCCATCGGCCAATTTGGTGCAATCATGCTAGACAGCAACCTCGAGTCGTCAACGCAATAGGTTGACAGCTAGTTGGTTAGGTGTGAACTAGCTCACATCTAAAGGCTCATCTTCTATGAAACTACACGTAAACATCAAAACGGGTTTGTTTGCCTTTGAAGCTCGTGTTGGGTTTGGGTGTGCTAGGCGCGTGTTTAGGGCGTTTGACGACAATTCTGGTGTCTTTGACGGCTAGGGCGTGCTCGAGCAACCCCGTCACATCATCTGCTCCCAAAAGCTGCCGCAACACTTGCATTTCCTTTTTAGGGAGTGCGCCTTTGTTGGTTGCCGGATACATGGGATCAAGATAAATCACAGTTGGATAGGTGATGTCGGGGTGATGAGTTAACGAACGAAGGACATCACGTGCATCTGCTTGGACAAGGGATAAGCGGGCTGTAACAGAAGCAGTGTGAGGATGTTGACGGCCTCGAGCTAGCCCGTCAGCAAGCAAGGTCGCAATCAGAGGATGGCGTTCCACCATTTGCACGCGGCAGCCCAAGTGAGCAAGCACAAAGCTGTCCCGCCCGAGTCCGGCGGTTGCATCTAACACATAGGGGAGAGGCTGACCCTTGCCACGACTACTGTGAATGCCCACGGCTTTAGCGAGGTCTTGAGATTTGCCTCCAGCTAGCCTGCGCAGGACTTCAGAACTGCCCATATCACAACGTAAGATAGTTGGGCGTGCGTTTGTCTGTGCTTGGTGGTGTAGCTCGAGCCCAGCCTCAGTGACCATCAACCTAAATGGATGGTGACTAGTATCTGGAATTAGAGCTTGCTCGAGCCGCGCTGCTAGCTCCTCAGCACGGGCGCGCTGCGCCTCACCATGGTAACTGACAACATAACTGGGGGTAACGTTGTTTTTA
>JBCCOX010000694.1:0-2682 GCA_039025155.1 Deinococcota bacterium
ATCCATCGTGCTGCTGAAGGAAAACCCACCTTGCACCCAGAGGCCCAAGAGCAACTGGTGCAAGTGGCAGTCGCTGAGCCAGAAGCTCACAGCAGCCTCACGGGACGAGAGTTGGATGTCCTCAAGCTCATTGGTCAGGGGTTAAGCAACAAAAAGATTGCGAGCACCCTCGATTTAACTGAAGGCACGGTCAAAGGTTACGTGAGCATTGTACTGTCTAAACTCAATGTAAGTGACCGTACGCAAGCGGCGTTGTATGCAGTTAAGCATGACCTCAGTTAGAGTTGTATGCGAAAAAATATTTGATGCTGATGGCATCTCACTGAATGATTTAGATGTCACACGAACTAAGACAGCATCACTGATGTAAGCTTGGATTATGTCGTAAGCATTTATTACACAGTTTGAACCTAGGTAGCTGTTGTTTTACAAGTTCTGATGCTATTTGTCAATTTAAAGTCCTAAACGCTCTGCCAAAATAGCCAAAAGCTCAGCAAGCTGTTCACGTTCGTCTGGGCTGAGGTTTGTAAGTAAAGACTCTTCCACAGTTAAGTGAGTTTCAACAACCTCGTCAATAAGCGTTTTACCTTCTGGTGTTAGTGAGATGAGATAGCCGCGTCGATCATTAGGGTCAGGTTGGCGGCTTACGAGGCCGCGCTGCTCGAGCCTATCAATCCTGTTTGTAGTTGCCCCAGATGACAGCATCATGGCAGTTTGCAGTTGGGTGGGCGTAAGACAAAACGGTGTGCCGCTGCGCCGCAAGGTTGCCAGCACATCAAACAAGCCGCCGTGTAGATTGTACTGTTTGAAGTTGCGCTCGAGCACCTGCTCAACGTGTTTACTGAGCCTTACTAGCCTCCCTAAAACTGCCATAGGTGAAGAATCGAGGTCGGGGCGTTCCCGTTGCCATTGCTCGAGAATCGTTGCCACATGATCGTTCATGTTTCATTATACCTCGATGCCAAGATACTTGACATAAAGTCTTGTGTAGTTTATCTTTACATCAAGATACTTTATGTCGAGGTGATGATCTATGAACGTTTTACTTACAGCACTTGCCCCCATCTTTTGGGGCACAACCTACTTTGTAGCAACAGAACTGTTACCGGAGGGTCGTCCCTTACTGGCGGGTGCGCTGCGTGCATTGCCCGTGGGCTTGTGGATTGTCATTAGCTATAAGAAGCTCCCCCAAGGAATTTGGTGGTGGCGGGTACTTGTGTTGGGAACGCTCAACATCGGGCTGTTTTTTGTGTTGCTCTTTGTGGCTGCCTACCGTCTACCTGGTGGTGTTGCCGCCACGCTAGGTGCAATTCAACCCCTTATTGTGGCCGGTCTAGCATGGTTATTACTCGCTCAACGACCACGTCTTATAACACTGTTAGCAGGTGTGGTCGGCATTGTTGGTGTGGCGCTGCTTGTCCTAGCACCACGTGCTGCGCTGGATGTTTGGGGTGTGGTTGCGGCGCTTGCTGGCACAGTTAGCATGGCAACGGGCGTTGTGCTAGCTAAACGGTGGGTGCGGCCCGTGCCTGTGCTGCTATTTACAGGTTGGCAGTTACTCGTTGGCGGTGTGTTAGTGGCGATGTTATCGCTGCTTATCGAAGGGTTGCCACCTCACTTCACGGTGACGAATGTGCTGGGCTTTAGCTACTTGGGCATTGTTGGGACTGGCCTTGCCTACACGCTATGGTTCAGGGGCATTGAACGTATCGGTGTGTCTGTATCGTTTTTGGGACTACTAAGTCCGTTGGTTGCCACGTTGGTAGGATATGTAGTTTTGGGACAACACTTGAGTGGTTGGCAACTTACAGGTGGCATATTGATTTTGGTCAGTGTTGTTGTGGGCAATTGGCAGGGTAAAAAGCGACAGGACAAAAGGTCGCAACGTACTCAAAACGAATCCATCGCAGCAACTGCGCCCCGACCTGCATGTAACTGAGTAACCTTGCGCACGAACACATCCACCTAAGTGATGGTGTGAACTTAGCGGGATTGGTTCTTAGGGAGATACTTAGCTGCTTAGAAACTGCTGTACGATTTAGCAGATGATACGTCAGTTTGCTGCATATTACCGACCGTACATAAAACTGTTTTACATCGACTTTGGTTGCGCCGTGGTGGTGGGCTTGCTCGAGCTTGGCTTTCCTCTGGCCGTCAGCGTGTTTATAGATCGGCTCTTACCCAGTGAAAATTGGCCGCGCATTTTGATAGCTGCTGGCATCTTGCTAGCAATTTACCTTCTCAACACGGTGCTTCAGTACATTGTGACGTACTGGGGACATAAGCTCGGCATCAACATTGAAACGGACATGCGGCGCAAACTCTTCGACCACATTCAGACCCTCTCCCACAACTTTTTTGACAACAGCAAAACGGGGCACTTAATCGCCCATATCACCACAGATTTACAAGATATTGGCGAGCTTGCCCACCACGGGCCAGAGGACCTGTTTATTGCCATTATGACGCTGCTAGGTGCATTTGGGCTGATGTTATTCATTAACCCGCAACTGGCGTTACTCACCTTTTTAGTGGTTCCCGCTGTACTTTGGGTGGCCATGTACTTTAGCAGCAAAATGACCCAGACCTTCCGGCAGATTTTTCGCAGCTTGGGACAATTCAACGCGCGCATTGAAGATGCCTTGGGTGGCGTGCGTGTCGTTAAAGCATTTGCGAACGAAG
>JBCCOX010000695.1:0-2673 GCA_039025155.1 Deinococcota bacterium
CACAAGGTTAAGCCCAAGATGGCCCAAATTTGTGACGACGCGCTGAGCAACAAAAAAAGCCGGAGCAACAGCCCCGGCTCAAGCTATAAAAAGCTTTGATTACATATCTGCAGGTGGAAGGATAACAGCATCAATCACGTGAACAACGCCGTTACCAGCCTCGAGATCAGTCATCACAACGGTAGAGGTTGCGTCTAACATAACCATGCCGTCAGCAATGCTCACGCTAACAGCAGCACCGTTAACGGTTTCCACTTCAGCAATGCCACCTTCAGCACCTTCCACAGCAGCGATTACATCAGCCGCCATGATTTTACCGGGTACAACGTGGTAGGTAAGGATGCTTGCGAGATCTTCACTAGCAAGAAGTTCTTCAGCAGTCAAGCCAAGTGCTTCAAGCGCAGCAGCAAAAGCGTCGTCGGTGGGTGCGAAAACGGTAAATGGACCTTCGCCAGAAAGGGTTTCAACCAAACCAGCTTCGGTAACAGCAGCAACAAGTGTGCTAAAACCTTCGTTGTTAACGGCAACATCAACAACGGTATCAGCCATCATGTCTTGTGCAAACGCACCGCTGAGTGCAACCATTGAGGCGAGTAAAAGAACAATCTTTTTCATGTGTATCCCCTTACAACATAGATTTCGAATCGTCAGTACAACGTTGTACGAAAACCTTCTACACACCTTGTACCTAGATTCAACACTATGGAGTGTAAATCATCTTCATAGGGGGCTACAGGTTCACAGGTCACAAAGATTTGAGGTTTCTTGTTCATGAACATATATTCATGAACAGCGTCCTCGAGCCACTTTTTCAGCTCCAACGAGATAACTTAGGATTTCTGAAGAAATCTCCATGAAGGTTGTACAAGGCTTTATCAATACTATGCGTACAGCGTTTAACGGATGATTTACGCTGCCTTGCCTAGAGTGAGATGTAATTATTCACAGGGTATAACGTGAGTTATGACATCCCAAGACACACGCTATGCAATATATGTCGAACGTTGATGGGTGTTGGCAATTTCAACATTGTCTATGACATACGACTTCTGTGACATACAATCCCAAGTTTGCAAGACTGTTTTCAAGGAGGACATTATGAATGTGATACGCCGAAGACACTACATTCCCGCCATGCTCATTTTTATAGGAAGTATTGCCACAGCCCAGCCGATGGCGCTGAGCACACTAGGTGTCGACGCAACCCAAGCCAGCATCCCTCTGAACCAAGTGTTTAGTGGCGGGCCACCCCCTCAGGGTATTCCAGCGTTGGGGTTTGGTGGCGAGTGGCAGGGTGCGGTGCGAGCCTCAAATGAACCTGTGTTTGTTTCTCAGGCTCAAGCCAGTGAGTGGCTTGGTGAGCGCGAACCCGTCATTGCCTTTGTGATGAATGGTGAAGCTAGGGCGTATCCGCTACAAATCCTTACGTGGCACGAAATTGCCAACGATGTGGTCGGCGGTGTCCCTGTATCGGTGACGTTTTGCCCGCTTTGCAACAGCGCGCTGGCCTTCGACAGGCGCATTCCAGTAAGTGAGGACGACCTCGCTGAGGTCCAAGCATTCAACGAAGATGCCACTGTTGCAGCTTTGGATGAAGCATATGTAGCGGCTTACCTGCGTCAAACGGGGGAGATGCCTGCGGAGAATAGTCTTGAAGTTACCTTCGGTGTCTCCGGGATGCTCTACAAATCCAACATGCTCATGTTTGATAGCGATACCAGCACCTTGTGGTCGCAACTTTCTGGTGATGGCAACGTGGGCGCACTTACGGATACAATCTTGCTGCGCTACCCGGCTCAAATTGTTGGCTTTGGTGAGTTTCGGGAGGCCTTTCCAGATGCGCTAGTGCTATCCCGTGAAACTGGTTACAGCCGTGGTTACGGCCGCAACCCTTATGTTGGCTACGACGATGTAGACAGTCCAGCCTTTTTATTCCGGGGTGAAATAGACGGCCGCTTAACACCCAAAGCTCGGGTGATTAGTGTGTTTGATGCCAGCGGCGCTGTGGCCTATCCGTTTGAGGTGTTAGCGGAGGCCCGTGTTGTGAACGACACAATTGGTGATAGTCCTGTAGTTGTGTTCTGGCAAGAAGGCACCCAAAGTGCGCTAGATGGTGCGGTCATTGCTGAAAGTGAAGATGTTGGTGGGGCCGGGATTTTTAGCAGTGAGGTTGATGGGCAAGTGCTCGAGTTCACGTGGGACGGCGACACCTTCACCGATACCCAAACGGGCAGCACGTGGAACCTACTCGGCCAAGCCACCGCAGGTGAACTTGCTGGTAGCAGCCTCACCCCAATTGTTCACGACAATACGCTGTGGTTTTCGTGGGCAGCGTTTATGCCAGACACGCGGATTTACAGCCTAAATGACTAAGTAGCATATGCTATCTACATGCAGATTGAGCGCCGGACAATTCGAGACATTCCCTTAGTATGCTTGTCACAAAAGGACCCTAGAGGCGCAAAAGATAAGGGCTGTATTCTTTGTTATCATGGTTTAACGTCCTCTAAAGATAATTGGCTTCATGATCTTGAAATCATTGCAAACAAGGGATTTCTGGTTATTGGCGTGGATAACGTTGGACATGGGGAACGCAGAGACCCTGATTTTGATGCCAAGTATGCACAAGATAATCCAATGTTTTGGCACAACTTCATTCAAGCAGTTCAACTC
>JBCCOX010000696.1:0-2673 GCA_039025155.1 Deinococcota bacterium
GTGGCGATACTTAAAAAGTGTTCAAAAAACTTGCTGGCAGCATCTTGGTAGATGCTATTTTCTTTAGCAAGCTCGAGCGCGATCTGCATCATGGTGAGACTAAAAAAGCCCATCCACGCGGTGCCGTCAGACTGTTCAATGTAACCGCCAGTGGGCAAGCTAGCGCTGCGGTCAAACACACTGATGTTGTCCATTCCTAAAAAGCCACCCTCAAAAATGTTGTTGCCCTCAGCGTCTTTGCGGTTAACCCACCACGTAAAGTTCAGCAGCAACTTGTGAAACACGCGCTCCAAAAAGTCGCGGTCAGGTTTGCCTGTGACCTTGGCATCAATTTTGTAAACGCGCCACGCGCCCCACGCATGAACGGGTGGGTTCACGTCCTCAAAGTTCCACTCGTAAGCAGGTAATTGCCCGTTCGGGTGCATGTACCACTCGCGCAAAAACAGCACCAGTTGCCGCTTGGCATAGTCTGGGTCAATCAGTGCCAACGGCAAACAGTGAAAGGCAGAGTCCCAGGTGGCGTACCATGGGTATTCCCATTTGTCTGGCATGGAGATGATGTCAAAATTGTGCAGATGTCCCCAGTGGGCGTTGCGGCCTTCTTGCCGACTTTCTGGTGGCTTAGGTGTGCCGGGGTCGCCGTCTAACCACTGAGGTACGTCGTAGTAGTAGAGCTGTTTTGTCCACAACATGCCTGCAAAGGCTTGCCGTTGAATGTTGCGTTCGTCGGCACTGACCTGCGGGTTACACAAGGTTTGGTAAAAGCTATCTGCTTCGTCTTGGCGCGTTTGCACAACCTGCTTAGCATCTGACAGAGGAGTGCTGAGGTTGGCATCTGTTAACCTCAAATAAACTATTTGATGTGCGCCAGCCTCGAGCGTCAGGTTATAAACAAACGCAGCTTTAGTCCCAACTTGGTTGGGATTGCTAGCAGCATCAGCACCGTCCACAATGACCTTGTGAAAGGCATTTTTGACATAGGGCTGAGGGTTGTCTTGACCAAAAATAGTGAGGTCGCTAGTGTTTTCAGTGAAGAGTGCTTTGTTGGGATTATCAGCATATAAGCGGTAGTCACCCAAGGCGGGATGGCTCGCTAGGATGCATGTGGGGGACTCGAGCCCCATCTTCGGTTTCTCTGGCACATCCCCCATTGCCCCAACCTCATACCCCCAATCCCACGTGTTACGAAACCACAATGTTGGTAGCAGCGTGAGGGTGGCGGCATCTGGCCCACGGTTAACCACCTCAACCTCAATGACAAGGTCATTCTGATCCGCTTTGGCATAAGACACAAAGACATCAAAGTATCTATCTTCGTTAAAAATACCCGTGTCTAAAAGCTCATATTCAAAGTCGTCATAACCACGACGGGCGTTTTCATCTATAAGTTGCTGGTACGGAAACGCTTGCTGAGGATACTTGTAGAGCATCCGCATGTAGCTGTGGGTAGGCGTATTGTCCAAATAAAAGTAATACTCTTTTACGTCCTCCCCGTGGTTACCCTGCGGGCCGGTGAGCCCAAACATGCGTTCTTTGAGGATGCTGTCTTGACCGTTCCAGAGTGACAACGCAAAACAGAGGTACTGGTATCTGTCAGAAATTCCCGCGAGGCCGTCTTCGTTCCAGCGGTAGCTGCGGCGGTGGGCGTGTTCAAACGGGAAATACTGCCACGCATCTCCTGCTGTGCTGTAGTCTTCGCGCACAGTTCCCCAAGCGCGCTCACTTAGGTAAGGTCCCCAGTTGCGCCAGTTGGCGCGGCGTTCACGGTGGTCGCGTAAGCGTTGTTGTTCAGCACCCAGTTGTTTAGTTTCAAGGAGTGTGTCTGCAGCCATGCTCTTACCTCATTAAAGTTGAATCGTAAACATCATCTATTGAAATCAAAGAAAGTCTGACACAAGAACCATCAATTTTTGGAAACGCATTTCTTAACCCCATCAAACCACGCTAGGCTAAATAACAATGCGTGTCGCAGAAAGTTCCTTTGAACATCACACCCTTGTTTGTGCCTACGCTAGGCTTTAAAGTCACCTAGAGAATGAATCTATATATAGGGTTAATGAACTTAGACTTTGTGCTTGCAGTATTCCTGACGGTCCTAGTGCCACTTGGTCTTTTAGTAGCAACTTGGGAACAATCTCGTCTAACACAATCTCGTCTAACACAGAGGCTGATTGGCTATTGGCGAGTTTCATCGTTACTTATGGTGAGTTTGTATTTGTTGATTGCCCAGAACCCACTTGGGTTTGTGACAGGTATCTTGGCACGGGTACTTATTCCATTGCGACTCGTGCTACCTCTTGAACCAAGTCACCCAGATAACTACCTGTACAGAGTATTCAACGTTTGGCGGAGTATCACCTGTGGGTATTGTGTGGTGGGTGTGTTGTGGACCTTACCGCTATTGCACTGTCTTATTTGGCAATCGGAAGTGTGCCGAGCTTGGTACATACCAGCGGCATCATTTCATCAACTCATACATCCTGATGTAACCCCCAACATGCTGGGATGGTTTGGGCTCATTGGGCTAATCATCTATGGTCTTGTATTTAGTTGGCTTTTCAGCCAAGCCTATCGCGCAGATACATGGCGTTATATGCAACGTGATGATACCTAATGCTGAGCTGTCTCTAACAAAAAATTGATGCACAAACAGCTAATGTCAGGACATCGCAA
>JBCCOX010000697.1:0-2664 GCA_039025155.1 Deinococcota bacterium
AAATTCCACCAGCTCGTGAATAAGGTCTTGAGCGGCAAGCTCGTGGAATTTGTAGATGATGTGCTTGACGAGCTGGGCTCCCGCAAAGAGGTTGAGCACGCATTCACCATTTTGGAACGTGGCACGAGTGCCGACCAGCAGGTTGCCATCTACGACGAAACAGGCGATGTTAAAGCGGTTGTAGACTGGCTTATCGAAGAAACAGTGCGCGATTGCCAGATGATATAGGCTTACCATCTCAAAAAGATAATGCTGATGGCATCTTGAGTAGTTGATACTATCAGCATTCTTGTTTGTGTTCAGAGTTAACAACAAATCTACATCGAGTCGAGGTCAATATCGAATATCTCGCAAGATTGACGAGTGTGTACACTGTCTAGGGTATAAGGTAGCATCCCCCAGTTTTATCAGGCGATATCCGTCATCCCTACAATATGCTCACCAATCGCTAGAGATGCCGTTGCTGCTGGTGAAGGTGCGTTCAGCACGTGGAAACTGTTGGCTGTTTTTTCAACCACAAAGTCATCCGCTAATTTACCAATAGGCGTAATGGCTTGGGCGCGCACGCCAGCCTCAGTGCGAATAATGTCGTTGTAACCCAACACCGGCACCAGCTTGCGCAGGGCGTTCACGAAGGCACGCTGGCTAAACGAACGGTAGTATTCATACATGCCAATTTTCCAAAAGCTGGCGGCCAACTTCCAAAAGCCGGGGTAACTCAACGTACCCCACAACTCACGCGCGTTGATGTCAAAAAAGCGGTAGCCCTCTTTGGCAAAGGCAAGCACCGCGTTGGGGCCAGCTTCTACACCACCTTCAATAGTTTTGGTGAAGTGTACCCCCAAAAATGGCAAGTTGGGGTCAGGCACAGGGTAAATAAGACCTTTGACATAGTGTTGTTTTTCGGGTTTGAGAAAGTAATACTCGCCCCGAAACGGCACGATGCGAATGTCTGTCGTGACACCCGCAAGTTGGGCCAGTTTATCTGAATACAACCCGCCACAGTTGACCATGTAAGCCGTGTGAATCGTGCGTGTGCCGTCAGATAATGCTAAAACACCAGCTTTGTCTTCAATACTCTGAATTTGTGCCAGGGTCATGATGGTGGCACCTTTGTCGCGCAAAATGTCACCGATTTTATCCGCCACAACTTTGTAATTGACAATGCCCGTTCCAGGCGAGTAAATGGCGGCAACGCCAGACGCATAAGGTTCAATGTCTTTGAGGCGGTGAACGTCTATCATCTCTAGACCGGGGACGCCGTTAGCAACGCCGCGCTCGAAGATGTTCTCGAGCCGCTCCACTTCGGTCTCATACGACGCCACAACCACTTTGCCGCAGTCGTCATAAGGAACGTCATACTGCTGGCAAAAGGCTTTAAGGCGTTTAACACCGTCCACACACAGACGCGCTTTAAGCGACCCGGGTTTGTAGTAAAGCCCGGAGTGAATCACACCACTGTTGTGCCCTGTTTGGTGAGTGGCGAGGCCGGCTTCTTTCTCGAGCAAGACCAGTTTCAGGTTAGGCTTTTTCTCCAAAAATGCCAACGCGGTTGCCAGCCCAACAATGCCGCCGCCAACAATGGCGACATCGTAGGTAGAAGATGCTTGGGTTGATGCCATAAAAACTCCTTGTACCTTATTGTCAGCATTGCGAAATTGTCAGCATTGCGAACATCAGCATTGCGAGGGTTGATAATACCAACATCAGCACCGCAAATGTCGTCACAGACACTCTTGAACGACAACAAGGTCATAACTAATAAGGCAATCATAACAAGCACCTGCGTGCCGTGACCGTGACAGTGCGCCCAGCCAGATTTGAATTGATACGACCTGATGCGCCAAGCGTAGCAGTTGACACAGTGTACGTTTTCGTCTATGCTTTTTTAAACTTAAAAAAATAAGTCGCTTATGCCGTAATTGTTCTTGCAACTCGTCGTTTGTATATTTTTTTGCATACATGAGTCCCATCAAGATCAGCTCGAGCACCTCGTATGCCCGTCTCAACGTGCCATATGAACACTAAAGGAGTATTGAGTATCTCAGTAGCCGTGAGTAGTGGTTTAAACCTAAAAACCATCAAGTCGTTTAATCGGCGCTTGGTACTGGGTTATTTGTGGCGTGAGCAACGCTTGTCACGGGTGCAGCTTAGTGACATCACCACCTTGTCGCCCACAGCAATCACCAACATTGTTGCTGAGCTTATTCAAGAAGGTGTGGTGACAGAAGCTGGCACGCAAGCCCGCGAGCAGTTGGGGCGGCCGCGCAAGACCTTAGCGCTCGAGGCGTCATCGCGTTATGTTTTGGCGCTTCATATTGGCGTTGGGCAATATCAGTGTGCAGCCGCCAATTTGCAGGGTGAACTTGTGCTGCAGGAAGCTCACGAGTTTGATGTTCAACTCACGCCAGATGAGGTTCTGGCCAGCATTGCCACCCGCCTCAGTACGCTCATGTCAGAGTTGCAGCGGCCCGTTTTGGGCTTGGCAGTTGGCGCGTTGGGGCTAGTCAATCCCGATATGGGAGTGAACATTTTTGCGCCTAATCTGGGCTGGCATCAGGTTGCTATAGCAAGCTGGCTCGAGGCCGCGTTGGGGATTCCTGTGCAAGTTGAAAACAACGTTCGACTTATGGCCTTTGCCAAGCTCATGAGCCCACACGCCCA